>NZ_JBFUIB010000212.1:0-6048 GCF_056402095.1 Peribacillus sp. P4_C12 | reverse complement strand
CCTCTGATGTAGGGAAAAGTTTGATTTGTACGGCACTGTGCCGGGTGTTTTCCAATAAAGGATTACGAGTCGTACCATTCAAATCGCAAAACATGGCTTTAAATTCGTATGTAACGTTGGATGGCGGTGAAATCGGCCGTGCTCAAGGAGTGCAAGCTGAGGCTGCACGGATTACAGCAACCACTGATATGAATCCGATTCTATTAAAACCGAAGCAGGATATGGTTTCAGAAGTCATTGTGCATGGAAAACATTTTCTTGATATGGATGCAAAAAGCTATCGATATCAATTTGTCCAAGAAGCCATGCCCATCGTACGTAAATCGGTGGAAAAACTCCAGGACGAATATGACATTATCGTTCTTGAAGGAGCAGGGAGTCCAGCCGAAATCAACCTGAAGGATCGAGATATTGCAAATATGCGTATGGCCAAACTTGCAGATGCCTCGGTCATTTTGGTAGCTGACATTGATCGCGGTGGAGTTTTTGCCTCAATTATTGGAACACTTGCCTTATTGGATAAGGATGAACGCGAATGTGTAAAGGGGATTATCATCAATAAATTTCGTGGGATGCGCGAGTTATTGGATGACGGCATTGAATGGGTGGAAAAAGAAACAGGGATTCCAGTCCTCGGTGTCCTTCCTTATATAGACGTGAATATTGAAGCGGAAGATTCATTAGCACTATCTTCCTTGCGGTTTAAAAAACCTAAAAAGGCGGAATTTCCAATCGATGTCGCCGTTTTAAGATTGCCTCGTATCTCCAATTTTACAGATGTGGATCCTTTCTTTGATGAACCGGGTGTAGGCGTCAGACTTGTAGGCAGTGTGCACGAATTAGGGAATCCTGACCTGCTTATCTTGCCGGGTACAAAAAACACGATGGAAGATCTAGAGTGGCTTAGAAGAGCAGGACTGGATAGGGCTATCCAAGATTTGCGTGAAAAAGGGACATTAATATTTGGRATATGTGGTGGATTTCAAATGCTTGGTACGAAGCTTTTCGATCCTGATGCTGTCGAGGGCTGCGGAGAAAATGCAATAGGACTTTCTCTTCTTCCAGTACAAACCGTTTTTAATGCAGAAAAGAAAACGGTCCAAATGGAAGGTGTTCTTTCTTCAGGGATCATGGAAGGAGAACTGAATCTGACTGGTTTTGAGATCCATTTAGGGAGAACATCATTGGACTCTACACTAGTAAGGCCATTTCTTTTATTGAAGGATGGAAGAGAGGATGGGGCTATTTCTGCAGACAACAAAGTCATTGGGACCTATCTTCATGGGATTTTCCATAATCGCTTGTTTACAAGAATGCTAGTTAATCAAATTCGAAGGTCAAAAGGATTAGATGAAGTGAAGGAAAATGTTCAAAGTGACTCAGAGCGAAGAGAAGAAGCTTATAACCTCTTGGCTTCACATTTGGAAGAAAATATAGATATGGATACTATTTATGAATGGCTGCAGTTTGAAACCATGGAAAGTTGAATAATAGTCTCACCTTATCCATCAAGCTATCGGAATTATTATCTAAAATAAAGCGCAATTCTTTCCATGTATCATGGAAAGAATTGCGCTTTTTTGTATATCGTAAGGATTCAAATGAACTAATATTCTTTCGTTTTTATATGATTTACTTTCGTGAAAATCACATTCACCATTAATTACAGGGTTAAACTTTCTTTTATTTAGTCATATTAAGTGACAGACATATACAAGATATGTTATGTTGGCTTCTCTACATACTTTATAGAATTAAAAGGATGAGGTGTTTGATATGAATAAAACAGAACTAGTGAGTACTGTGGCAGCACAAGCTGAACTAACAAAAGACGACGCTAAAAAAGTAGTGGATGCATTGTTTGAAACAATCACAACTACGCTTGCTAAAGAGGAAAAAATCCAATTAGTAGGATTTGGAACATTTGAAGTGCGCGACCGTGCAGCTCGTACAGGAAGAAACCCACAAACAGGTGAAGAAATACAAATTGCAGCTAGCAAAGTACCCGCTTTTAAAGCAGGTAAGGAATTAAAAGAAGCTGTAAAATAAAATAAACATGTAGTGAAAAAAACTCTGGAGATGAGAAAAGTCTCCAGAGTTTTTTTATTTAAATAAGTTTCATTTTAAAAGTTTATTCTTTTATTTGCGTTTAATTTAGGCCGTACTAACATTTAGTTGTATATTGCGCTAAAAAAGGTAGCTATTGAAGTTAAACAGATTTAACAAACGATGATTGTTAATAAGTACTTATCAGTAAGGTTTATCTCTAATATATGTTAGGCTATAACAATAAAACAGTAAGCTCTAGAAAAGAAGAAAAGTGGTGAAAAATATGTTTGAAAAAATAATGAAGAAAATTAAGCAGCTTTCCGAAGGCAGCAGCGAGCGAAGACATAGCCATTATCGTCGAGGCAGCAGTAGCAGCAGCAGGGGGTATAAACGGTCTCCAATGAGTGGTAGTAACCGCTATAAACGAAAAGGAGGGAGGAGTAGCAGTTAATACCCCTCCATGAAGTAATTTATTTTTCTTTAGATATAAGTGCAGCATGAAGATCTGCTGAAAGTTCACTGATATCTGAATAAGGTTCTTGAATTCTTAATAACCTTTTTAGTAAATGTACGGTTTCTTTTTCTAAAGAAAGTTCTTCTGTCCAAGGAAGAACTTTTTTATTGTTGGAAGAGTAAGTCGTATAAAGTAAATATAAAAGTATGTCTCCTAAATCATAATAGTCCTGCTGTTTCATTTCTAATTCTTTTGATGATGAACAAATTGGGTCAACCGAGACAATCTGTTTCGACAGACCAAAGTCGATTAAAAAAGGCTCTTTGTCTTTTAGTAAAATATTTGGAATACGTAAATCTTGATGGTACATACCATTTTTGTGAAGATAAGCTACTAATTCTAGCAGGCGAGCAAGTAAAAGTAGAGACTCTTTCTCCTTAAAGGTTTTATGATTTAAGAAAATTTGGTCTTCCAAATTGTCCCCTTCAATGTAATTCATTACATAATAAAAATATCCGTTATTTGAAAATTCATCATATAACTTAGGCATACTTTTGTGGTTTAACAAACGCAGAATAGAGATTTCATTTTCAAACAGCTTAATCTCTTTTTTGATACAGCGTTTACTTGGACGAAGCTGTTTGACTACTCTATTCTCATTTGTTTTCAAATCTTTGCAGAGATAAACAATGCCGTAGCTTCCTGTTCCTATAACACTTATGACCTCGTATTTATCATACAAAACTGCACCTTTTTTAATAGGTTTATCTACAAAAAACTGAAAGAACTTTCGAATGGAACGCCAAATTGAAACTTTCCTCACCTCAACTTTAGAGTCATAACAAACAAAAGACCATTATGATTTATATTATATTTTCTTTTCTTGATCTTTATAAAAACAGAACGGTTTGGAAGAATGAAGAAGCATGGCTATTCTATCATGGTTTTTGAAAATGCAGTAATTAGTGTCTTTTTATTTTATTTAATTTAGATTTTTTCTAAAAATAGTAGTCACTAAGGAGAATGAATAGTCGTGACTCTTTCTCCTTTGTGGCTCAATGTTCATTCAACTGGTTATGACTTCGAAGAAACTATGCACTCGTTTACATATATACGAAAATATAAAATAGTTACTAAATATTGGGTGATGTAAGTAATAGTTTTCAAGAAATCCTATAAGTTCAGGTCATTAGACAAGGGGCCACGCTACACCTTTCATTTGCATTGAATATTATGTATAGTTAGTATTATATGTAAAATAGTTAGAATATTCAAAATAGAGAGAGGGGAAGTTATGAGCTTAACAATCACAGATTTGTTTATCGGACAGATTGCTAGTCTTCAGCGTACTTTTAATGAATCAGATGTAAGGTTATGCAGTGAATTAACAAAAGATTACAGCCCGATTTATCAAGTGAATAAAGAGGAATGGAGAAGCAATTACAGCAAGCCGATTGTTCCTGGTTTGTTAACAGAAGGGCTTATTACTCAAGTAATAAGTGAAAAACTCCCTGGCAGTGCCTGTATTTTACTACAAAAGGAATTAGTGTTTTACCATCCTGTACATATAGGAGATATGATTTCGGCTGAGCTGGAGGTTATTGACATTAATTTAAATAGAGATTGGGTGACACAAAAGGTGACTTGCTATAATCAAGCAGGAATTGAAGTTATTAAAGGACAAGTTGTGATATTAGTTTTAACTAATCAAGATGTTAGGTGATGTGAATGGAAAACGTTAAAAACGTTAAAAGAAATTGGGGATCAATTGAAGTCGATGAAAATGGAAAAGTTATAGGCGCCAGTGCTGATTTTTATGAGCATTTCACTATAATACCGACTGATTTGATAGGGGAGTCCATTGCGAAGGTCATTCACACTTCTACGAACAATTCTCTAAAAAATCCTGATAAAAAACATGTGTTTCCAGGTGTGATCTCAGGACACTCTTGTTTTATTAGAACTATTCGAAAAGAAAGCATTACCATTTATAATGTAATCATCCGACAAGAAGAGCTTGAATACGCTGATTTAGTATATTATGCCAATTCCTTGGATAGGCATAAAGCTAAGAAAAAAGCTGGAATTCAAAGTCGATATGGCTTTGAAGAGATTGTTGGAAAAAGCCAAGCGATTGAAAGGATAAAAGAGCTGGCAGCTAGAATTTCTACCAGTAGTTCAACAGTGCTGCTTACCGGAGAAACTGGAACAGGTAAGGAACTGTTTGCTCAAGCGATTCATGGTTTGAGTACAAGAAAATCACACCCGTTTGTTCCGGTCAATTGTGCTGCAATACCAGATGAATTATTTGAATCGGAGATCTTTGGTTATGAAGCTGGGGCATTTAGCGGTGCGAAAAAAGAAGGTAAACCTGGGAAAATAGAATTAGCTCAAAATGGTACCCTTTTTTTAGACGAGATTTCTGAACTGCCTTATCAGGCTCAGGGCAAGCTCTTACGTGTCTTACAGGAAAGGGAAGTAGAAAGACTCGGTGGAACAGGGAGTAAGAATGTCAATATCCGTATTATTGCGGCGACGAACAGAGATCTAAAAACCCTTATTCAAGAAGGGAAATTCCGGCAAGATTTATATTACCGTCTTTATGTTTTTGAATTGAAAATTCCTTCTTTAAGGGAACGGCCGGAAGATATTCTTCCGTTAGCTTATTATTTTATCGATTATTTTAATAACAAATTAGGGTGTAACGTTAGAGAAATTGAGCCTAAACTCCAAGAATGGCTTTCAAATTATAGCTGGCCCGGAAACGTTCGTGAATTTAAAGCAATTATCGAACGAGGTATGAATATCGTAGAGGGACGGACTTTAACATTGGACTCTTTATATTTTACACCTAATTTAACTTTGCAGGATGAGGTAGAGGAACTGGGAATTTCTTACTCAAGTAGCTTGGATGAGGTAGTCGGGAAAGCTGAGATATCTGCTATTCAGCGTGCGTTAACAGAGTCGGATGGAGATCGTTCTTTAGCCGCTCAAAAGCTGAAAATTCATATTGCGAGCTTATATAGAAAAATTGCGAAGTACAAGCTGAAATAACGTTACTATAATGTTGATAAGTGAAATATAAATCAAGTTAACCTTTGAACACACTTTAGAAGTGTGTCTTTTTTTTGATTTCGCATATTTGATTTGCAAGATTGCGAAAAAAATTAAAAATGCGAAAACGATATTAAATGAAGCCTGATATGCAGCAATAATAAGTTGGCACACAACTTGCATTAATAGATTGACAAAGGATGAAGTTACTTAACTTAGATCATAAGATAGCCCGTGAATAGATTGTTTTGTAACTTCGTTAAACATAACAAAGGAGGTAATAACATGTTGAATTTTTCCTTTACAGAAGAACAAGATTATTTTCGTAAAATGTTGAAAGAATTTGCGAAGGAGGAACTGCTTCCTCACTATACAAAGTGGGATCGAGAAGAGATTACTCCAAGACACTTGTGGAAAGAGCTTGGGGAGTTAGGCGTAAATGGCCTGCGGATTCCAGTTGAGTATGGCGGAAGCGGTGCCGACTGTGTGAC
>NZ_JBFUIB010000211.1:0-6055 GCF_056402095.1 Peribacillus sp. P4_C12 | reverse complement strand
ATTCTTATGTGGTATGGGTATATACTATTAGAATGTTTGGTATGTCGATACTGATGATGCCTATCTTTACAGCTGGATTAAATGAATTGGCACTTAGCTTAAATAAATACGGAACAGCAATGGTTAATACGTTGAGAATGGTTGCAGGTGCTGTCGGCATGGCATTCTTTGTGTCAGTTATGACAAATCAGGGAACGAAACATGTACAGGGAATTTTAGCACAAAATCACATATCACCAGAAAATAAAACCCAAATGGCAATGGCCATTAAACAAGGAAGTGTAATGGGGGTAGATGATGCATTTATGATAGCTACATGGTTAACCGTAGTTGCGTTCATACTGGCCTTTTACATACGGCGAACTTCACCACAAGAAGATACCATCACCAATCGTCTATCAAAAAAAACATTAGCTTGAATAAACTGGGCAAAGGTATCATCATTTTTGCTCTCGCTGGTAAAATCTCAGACTCGTTTGTCCGCTTTTTAGAAAATCATTTACTGAAATGGCAAGATAGCTTTAAAGCTTAATTGAAAAGGATGACCGCCCGTGATGGGAGGTCATCCTATTTTTGTTTTGTAGGAGTTACTGGAAGGTGTTGTTTTTTATTCTTTTTCTTTATATAAAGGTAAAAAAATAGTGAAGGATGTTCCTTTATTCAATTGGCTTTTAACTATAATTTCTCCCTTGTACTTTTGGGCGATATTATAGCAAACAGTTAAGCCGATACCGGTACCTCTTTCTTTAAGTGAATAAAACGGCGTGCCTAGTATTTTAAGCTGTTCCTTAGAAAGTCCTATACCTGTATCCGTGATTTTTATTTTTGCCATATTTCGTTCTTGTTCTGTTTCTACACTGATAAATCCGGGATTGTTCATTGATTCAATCCCATTTTTAATAATATTAACTAATACTTGTTTAAGTTCAATCGGATTCATTTTGATGTATAGTTCTCCGCTAAATTTAAGTAGAAAGCCTACATTACAATTATTGGCAAAACTAGTTAATAGATCAGAGATTTTCTGAATTTCATGATTCAAATGAATAACCTGGATATTTCCTGATTGTGGTTTTGCTAATGATAAATAGTCATTGATTATTACCTGTGTATATTCAAGTTCTGTAAGCATGGTTTGTACATAAAATTTTTCTGTTTCGTTCAGTTCTTTTTCTTGATCTAATAATTGGGCAAATCCTTTTACGACTGTAATGGGGTTCCTTATTTCATGCGCAATGGTAGCGGCTAGCTGACCGACTGAATTTAATTGTTTAGCTTGTTGAATTTCTTTATGAAATGCATTTGTGGATTCCATTCTATTGTTTGTTCCTATAAATACAAATAATAATATTATTTGTATAGCTATAAAATTCAATGTATTACCAAAACTATCTAATGCGACATACTCGTACGTATACTGAAGATTTGTATGCGAAATAACTAAGATAAAAGTAGGTCCAAGTATGATATTTAAAGAAGCGATAATATAAAACCCTATTTTATCAAAGAGAAAAATGGGGATTAAGGGTGCTATTGCGAATAAAGACAACATAATTGCAGTATCTGGGAATACCCAAAATTTAATATATAAATAAACAGTAATTAAGAAAATGAACAGGGTTTTATATAAATTAGTTTCTTTTTTTACGAAAAATAACAAAGAAAGAATGATTCCAGATATCAAAATGACCTGTAAAGACATATCGTAAGGATTAGCTTTCCAACTTATTGGAGATACAGAAATGCCAACTAATAGTAAAAAGGATATCATTGCCATAAATGCCTTAAGTATAAATCGGTGTTTGTTTTGATAATACTGATAGTTTTTTAACATAATTCCCCTTGATTTTAATATTCTGTTTTTTTTAATAGTAATCTTTTACTAGTTTTTTGTAAATCAAAAAAACATAGATTTTGATATCTCATTTTACAAAGCTTTAAGTTGGGAAGCAAATTAAGTAAAGTAAGTCTAAAGGAGCTGGATAGTGCATTCAATATAGGTGAAATGAACTAAGTGGTTTTTTATCAGTTTGCTGTTTTATGGGTTTCTTTCCTTATTTTTATAGAGATGTAGTTTCTTTACACTATATTAGTCGTAGCTTTACATTTCCCTTCTAAAATGAAAGTAAGAATAGAAGGGAGAGAGGGAAATTGAAAACTAGTATAAAGAAATTAGGTTTATGTATTATGAGCGTAGGATTTATATTACAGGCTACATCGTTGGATGCTTCAGCTGCTTCAGCTGCTTCAGCAAAAGAAAATCATTCAAACTCATCAATTTATGAGAAGAAAATTGTGAATGTCGCGCATCGCGGTGCTTCTGGTTATGCTCCTGAACATACCATTCCTGCTTATCAATTGGGAGAACAAATGAAGGGTGACTACATAGAAATCGATCTCCAGATGACTAAGGACGGAAGATTAATAGCGATGCATGATGAAAAGGTGGATCGCACAACAAATGGTACAGGTCTGGTGAAAGATTTAACACTAGCAGAAATAAAAAAACTGGATGCCGGCTCTTGGTTCAATGAAAAATATCCGCAATTTGCAAAAACGAAATATAAAGGGTTAGTGGTTCCAACTCTTGAAGAGGTTTTTGAAAAATTTGGCAGACAGGCAAATTATTATATTGAGACTAAGTCTCCAGAGGTATATCCAGGAATGGAAAAAGAACTTCTAGAGGTTCTGAAAGATTATAAGATGGTAGATTCAAAGGGACGTACCAAAAATGTACTTATACAATCGTTCAGCAAAGAAAGTCTGTTGAAGGTACATGACATGAATCCAAAGTTACCACTGGTTCAACTTTTCTCTTATAAGAATCAGGCAACTATTTCTGATAAAGAATTGGAATCTATTAAGGAATATGCCATTGGAGTTGGTCCGAACTTCACTAAGATAGATGGACAATACGTGAAAATGGTCAGAAATCATGGTCTTCAATTTCATCCGTATACAGTAAATGAAAGAGCTGATATGAAAAAAGCTTTAGAATGGGGAGCAACGGGATTGTTTACAAATTATCCTGATGTATTTAATGAGGTAATAAAAGAGTATAAAAAAGAAAAACACAATCAGATTATGAGTAAATGAAGAATAGATTGAGAAGATTTATATAAGCTTATTAGGAATCATCAACTAAATAGAGGTATCCATAAGTAAGCTTCGATTCTTCGGGGCTTTTTTTTGTATCTCGTTTTTTAGAATTTAAACCTAATCCGAAACCTCAGAAGAAGGATGATATTATCGTACGTGTGACATCGAGGGCAATTTGCGCGTCAGATCTTCATAGTATTATGATATAGAGAAGTATAATATGAGTTTTAAAAAAAAGAAAGGCCGATAAATGATCTTGAATAAGAGTGTTTGATAAGAAAATGATGCAATTTATTATATAATAATATTGATAAAGGGAGGTAGGTCTGATGGTATATAATTCGGCAGCTGAACTGTGTGAAGGGTTTGAGGCAGTATATCAGCCTATTCAAGTTCAGTTAACGATTGAGATTGTTGATAAGAGATTAGGGCCTGTAAAGGCTGAAGCAGAGATTGCCATCAAGCCTGTTGAGTCAAAGGGGTTTTTAGAGGTGTTGGTGGAGGATTTGGAATCGGAGCATATTTTTGCTGATGAAAATGGCAGCATATACGGAAGCTTTGGAATTGATCAGAGCATCCAAATTTATGATGAAGTTCTAGACATTATTCCGTTCGATGATCTAATCGGAAAAGAAAATTGGAAAGTAACTGTCGATTCATTTATCGCGGAAGAAAAGCTAAAAGGACAGCTGGAAAAGGTACTGAATAATTACCAATTTAGTGATATGAGCGGTAAATATAAATTTAGAAAAATATGTACGATTACGGAACTCCAATTTTTGAAGTGAAAAAAATAGAGAAGGTAAACGCCTTCTCTATTTTCATTATTATTCTTGGATCATTTTAAATCCGTTCTGGTTAGCTTTTCTTCGTATTCGTCCCCATCTTTCCATATCAGGTAAACCCTATTCACTCCTTATTCTCGTCCTTTAACTAAGAGCTTCTTCGAATTATGTTTAAATCAGACAAAAGTAAGTTCGGCATTGGTTAAAAACATATTCCCATCAAATATCTATTATTAAAAAATCCACTTTTTTGAATGCGATGATAAGTATGCATGAAACCGCATCAGATTGTGAAATATGGTTCTATATTTTTCATCATTTGTTAGATATATTGAATTAAAGGGTCCTAAAAAAGCACAGGAGTTAGCCCCTGTGCAACGAAATTATTTATAAACCTTACTTGGGATTTTTACGGCAGGACGGCCAGCAGCATAAGGAGCCACTTCATATTCTTGGAATACGAGATAGATCCCCCCGTTTGTATAATAGAACTGTGAATCCTTATTGACGGGAACATCGCTCTGTTTTTTTACATAAAAACTATCTCTTTTCCTCATGTAGTCATAAGCATATTTYTGCACCTTCGTATACTTCGCTTTAGATGTGAGGATTTCACTGATTTTCACCTGTTTACCGGAAGATTCTTTGAAATTATAGGATGTTGTGTATCCCATTCCATGAGCTCCGCCGCTATAATAGTAATCGTCAATAAGAATGCTTAGCTTTCCATCTTGGTTGAATTTCACTTTATACGAAATACTGTAACTATACTGACAAGAGTATGGGGATTCTTTGCACCATTCCTCATTTTTATCTTTTTCCCTATCCTTTTTGGCTTGCAGATAAGAGGAATAGGCGTCCTTGGCATGCTTAGTTAACACCTGATTAATTTTATCCTGAGCTGCTTTACTTTTTAGTCCTGATACTTGCGGATACGACAAGTCACTGATATTTTTATATTTTTTCTTGGTTATCTTCACATTGCTGAATTTTAAATATTTTGTAGATACATAGGCTTTTTTTTCATTGTACCGAATTTCCGACCAGCCGGATTTTGTTTTCGAATAAACGGTTACGGCTTTCCCTTTCTCCAACGATCCTACTTTTTTATAGCTGGTGCCGGGGCCACTTCTAACAGTCAAAGGGGTACCCTTCGTATTTACCGTGGCATTTTCTGTAGTGGCTGCTGAGACTGAGTCGATTTTTATCAGTAAAAAAGAGATGCATGTAAAAGTTAATGCGACAGCAAGGACAATCTTAGTGAAATTCTTGAATAGCATTCAATTACCACCTTTGTATAATTTTTACATTATCTATTATATAAGTAGGTGGATCAATTAGAAAGTGAATTTTTTATTTCAAAAGTTAAAGAGGAGAAAAAAATGAAAATTGGTTTAGTACGACACTTTAAGGTGGCACATGAATTCCCAACCGGAAAATATGTGACGGCGGATGATATGAATCAATGGTTTAATGATTATGATGCAGCAGATATTATTTATGGGACAACTTTATTGGACGATCAGGAATGGAAGAGATGTTATTGCAGCGATATGTCGAGAGCAGTGAAGACGGCTGAGCACATCTATCCTGGTGAGGTTAATCAGATGGAGGAACTTCGGGAAATACCATCTCCACCTCTTAACGGGAAGGTGAAGCTGCCATTCATACTTTGGGCCATTTGGATTCGCTGTTGCTCGGTAGTTAACAAGCAGACGAGAGCGGAGATTAAGATTGCTGAGAAACGGATCAATAAAGTATTGGACGAGCTTCTCGCAAAAGGAGAGCAGGATGTTTTGATTGTGAGTCATGCTGCTCTCATGGTATATATGAGGAAAGAGCTGATCCGACGGGGATTCGCAGGTCCAAAGTTTAAGATTGCTAGCAATGGAAAGTTATATGTGTTCGAAAGAAAATAAGGAAAAACTCGCATGTGAACTTTTTTAAGTTTTCATGAGCAAATAGGGAAGCATTTTGATATTTCAAAGAAAGATGAAGGCATTTTACCGATAGTTATTTTTTTTCTAATGGTTGTGGTTTATTATTGTAATAGTGTAATTTTTTCGAATTCAATGGTAGGGAAAAGAGGGTGAGCATTTTGGTAAAGGCAGTTTTTTTTGATTTAGATGATACGTTACTTTGGGATCAGAAGAGTGTGAAAGGCTATAAAA
>NZ_JBFUIB010000210.1:0-6068 GCF_056402095.1 Peribacillus sp. P4_C12 | reverse complement strand
GTATAGCGATATCTTCTTTAATAAAAGGCAGCAGGGAAGAAATTAATACCCACACCATAAATCCTACAACGAGATTTAAGGTTTGTAATGGAAGCTGAATTTTTCTAAACATCCTGACCACTCTCTCTTCTAATTATATATTGTAAACCCGAATTTTCATCAAAAGCTGACCACTCATTTTCATTTTTAGTCACATTGGATAACAATGGGACAGCGAAAAAGTTAATGTCGTCAAAATAAATACGCAGATGTGTTATGTCAGGACAAAGCTCCACCTTAACAATCGTTTTAGAAACGAAAGGAGCTTTATCCTGGCCATCATCATCTAAGATGGCTACTCTTGCTTTTTCCGATACTAATGGTTGTATATCTTCTACATTAATTTGTTCCACAGGTATTGCACCCTCTCTTTGCCATGTAAACATTCATCTGATAACCCTGCAAATATTTCCAGAATGTATCTTTTGCATGATTCTCGATAAATTCAATTGTTTCCTCTTCAGACTCCCATCTGCTCATTCCCTTTACTTCGGCAACTACAATATCAACCCCATCTATTGACTTTTCATCTAAATACCAGTTAAGACGGACATCTTTAAAAAGGTCTGAAAGGAGCTTATCGATTTCAGTAGCAAAATTTCCAGATGCTTCTTTTATAAAACAAAAATCAAGGTATGTTTCACTGTTCATTTGATTCACGCCTTTTCATTTTTCGTTTTTTTATAAGTAAATAACGCTAAGGGAAACACCACAATGTTTAATCCCCCAAATATTAATACATTTACATAATTTTCATAATAATATTGGTGAACCATAAATTGGGTAAATACAATATTCATCATAAAGAAGGCACAAAGCAGCGCGACACCAATAAACTTAAGCCTCATAACGCTTCACCCTTACTGCGTATACCGCGCCATTTTCAACTTTCACCTGAATCTCAGGCAGCGGCCTTCTTGGCGGACCGGCAGTTGGAACACCTGTTTCAACATCAAATTTCCCATGATGACAAGGACAAACCATCTCTCCTTCTTCCTTCACCCAGAAAACCGGGCAGCGAAGATGTGTGCATGCATTTTGGTAAGCTACGTATTTCTTTTCTGACAATCTGATCAAAAGAGCATCATCATGATCACCTGGAAATTTAAACTCTAATGCGTCACCAATTGCAAGTTTGCTTACATCTGTTATTTTTTTGTGAGGATACTCCTTATCCCCCAGCCCCAGCAATTCTTTAGCCGCTACCGCCCCCCAAGGAAGGGAGGAAATTGCGAATACGCCAGCAGCCCCCACTAATGTTTTCATGAATCCACGTCTGTCAAGCTTTCTTTCATTATTCCGTTCAATATTATGAGTGTAATTATCTTCATTAAAGGGAATTTTATTATTTTTATCTGACGGCATCTTAATCCCTCCTAAAATAGCTTTGTTATCCCCTGTAAAATACCAGGCAAATTTACTTTAACGTTCGTTTCACCTTCAAGATACGGGATGCTGGTCACCCATTTTCCATTATCTAGATTAAATTGTTTTTTCTTATTTTCAATTTCTTCATCTGTTAGCCACTGAAGTGTATTAGACGGACAAACACTTGCACACATTGGCGGGATACTGTCTTTTGTCCGGTCGATACATAAATCGCATTTGTACATTAAGTTTTGTTCAGTATCAAATTTTGGTATTCCGTATGGACAAGCAATCGTACAGTTTTGGCAGCCGATACATTTTTCAACGAGAGCTGATAATACGGCCCCTGTTTCATGGATTTGGATTGCCTGGGCTGGACAGCTTCTTGTACAGGCCGGATTCACACAATGAAGGCACATAAGAGGCATGGTTTGCCGATTAACCATAGGGTTTACATCGTAAACGTAGTTTCTGTTCCGCTCTTCATGCCCTCCGCATTGTGTACATGCTGCAAGGCATGAACGACATCCTATACAGTTTTCAAGTTCTAAGTACAGCCTCTTTTTCATTTATTGCACCTTCTTTATTTCTACTTTTTCCAATTGAGCAGCACATGCCTTATATTCCGGCATACGGGAAATCGGATCCAGTGCTGCAATGGTTAATAGATTGATAGATTGCTCGTGACCAAAGTGGTACGGAACAAATACAGTATCTTTACGAATTGCTTCTGTAATTTTCACTTTATAGATTGCCTCACCTCTTCGGGTAAATAGGCGGACTCTTTCTTCATGTTCCATATTGTATATTTTTGCTGTTTCAGGATGTACTTCGACGTATGGCTCCGGACACATATCACGCAGGAACTGGATTCTTCTCGTCTGGTTCCCTGATAAGTAGTGGTAAACGACACGTCCAGTTGTTAAACGAAGCGGATATTTTTCATCTGGCTCTTCAGCAGGGGGGCGGTAAGGAAGCGCACAAATTTTCGCTTTGCCGTCTGCGTGATAGAATTTTTTATCCAGGAACATATGGGGCGTTCCCTTGTCATTTTCATCCTTGCAAGGCCAAAATACACCGTCCTGTTTGTCGATTTTATCCCATGTAGCACCGTAATAATCGGCATATCCGCCTTTACTAGCCAGTCTGAATTCATCAGCTATATCTTTTGCTGTTTTCAAATATGAAAAATATTTTCCTCTTCCGAGACGTTCTGCAAGCTCTACTTGTATTTGCCAATCGGGCTTAGATTCACCGATTGGTTCTTGTGCCTTATTTATCTTAATAATTCTTCCTTCCAGGTTTGTAACTGTCCCTTCATCTTCTGACCACGTTACAGACGGCAGGATCACATCCGCAAACTCTGCTGATTCAGAAAGATAGAAATCCGAACACAACATAAAATCCAGGTTTTTCATCGCGCTTCTGACGAAATTTAAATTCGGCGCGGATACTGCAGGATTAGAACATAGCAGATACAATCCGCGGATCGTTTTTTGTTCCATTAGTTCAAACATTTCATAAGCAGAAACACCCGGCTGAGGCATTTCTTCCGGAGTGATTTTCCATACTTTACAAACTTCTTCTACATGTTTAGGATTTGTAATTTTTCGGTATCCTGGCAATAAATCCGCTTTCTGACCATGCTCTCGTCCACCCTGTCCGTTTCCTTGACCTGTGAATGTTGCTACACCAGACTTCGGACGGCCAATCTTACCCGTTACAAGCGCCATGTTTGTATATCCAGATACATTGTCAACACCCTTATGCTGCTGTTCAATTCCACGGGCAAACATGACAACTGCATTCGGTGCTTTTCCATAAATCTCTGCTGCGCGAATGATTTTTTCCGGTGCCACACCTGTAAGCTCACTCGTATATTCCGGTGTAAATTCTTTTACAAGCTCTTTTGTTTCTTCAAATCCGTTTGTATGATTATTAATAAACTCTTTGTCAGCATAACCCTTTTGAATTAATAAATTTAAGATTCCATTAGCAAGGGCAAGATCCGTTCCCGGTTTCAGGTCAAGGTGCACATCTGCTCTTCTCGCAATAGGCGTTTCGCGGGGATCCACCACGATAATGTATCCGCCTCTTTCTTGAACGTTCCAGACTCGGAACATAGAAGTTGGATGACATTCTGCTGTGTTACTTCCTGCAATAAATAAGCAATCCGTTTCATGAATATCTGTCCAGGGTAATGTTGAACCTCTATCTACGCCGAAAGAACGAAGGAATCCCCCGGCCGCACTAGACATACAGAAACGGCCATTATAGTCAATGTAGCGCGTTCCAAGAGCCACACGTGCAAATTTCCCTGTTAAATAGCATTTTTCATTTGTCATTGATACGCCGCTGAAAACGGATAATGAATCTTTTCCATATTTATTTTGAAGCTCACTGAACTTTTTCACGATTAAATCATATGCTTCATTCCAGCTTGCTTCACGAAAGCCTTCCTTTGTTCCCTTTAATGATGCATCATCACGAATAAGCGGTTTTAAAATACGATCATCATGGTTCGTCTGCTGGTAAGCTGTAACCCCTTTTGGACACATTTTTCCAACCGTTACAGGCCAGTCATAACGTGGTTCAACCCCAATGATTTTATTTGTCGCTCTATTTACCCTTAAATTCATTCCGCACTGCATTCCACAATACGCACAATGCGTTTTGACCAATGTTTCATTCGGGTGTATCACATTCTCTACTTCTTTAAAAAACTTATCCCTTTGCATTCTGGTTTGCCTCCTTAACTTTTAGCTCATGGATAGGGAAACCGGAAAATTGAGCAATCCGGTATTTTCTTCGGCAAGGTAGGCACATTTCAGCGAGATGATGGCCTTCCTTCGTTTGAAATTCGATATCGTTCACGCCGAGAACCTCTACGACATCTTTTGATTGTTCTGTTGAAACAAACTCATCACCACATACTTTGCATCCTTTCATGGATTGTTCCGCATAATGCTCTCTGTAGTTTCTTGCAAATACACTCATTGGGCGGAATGGTATGTGAGCAAGTTTTCCGAACGGAAGATAAATCAATGTAATAATGACTGACCACTGGTGAATCAGGGACATAGCTGGCTGACCTGCACCGCGCAAGAAGATGTTCATAAACGTTAGTGACAAGCCTGTAACGCTAACTAATAACAGCATATATAATGGAAGAAAGTCATACATGAATTTTTGTTCTGCTCTTGCCTGCATATTTTTCAAACGGCGGTATAGAGCCATGCATACTCCGGCGATTACCATCACAGCTGTAATGTTCAGAGCGTTATAAGATAAGTTAGCAATGATCCCATTAGCTGGTACTGTTATTACCCGGATCCCCATTGCGATAATGCTGTAGTAGCCATTGTCGTCCATGGTGAAGTACATCCATCCAAATACTAGAGGGAATGTCACGAAGCAGGAAAGAATACATCCCCATCCGATTAGAATGTGCTGAGTCCATCGGTAAATTCCCCTATTCCAGATGAAATTGTATGTTGCTAAATGTTCAACTGATGTTTTAGGCGTTGATTTTCTAAATAGAAGTTTGATGCCTTTTTTTATAAAAATCTTTGTTGGCGGCCTTTCTCCCCATGCGATAAACCTGTAAAAGAACCCCCCAATAAAAATAATCGTCCCCACCATATAGCCATAAAGGTTTAAATCTACGTGTGTAAACATTCTTGTGCCAAAAAACGATAAGGTTACAAGTCCGCAAACTGCTAGAAACATAGACTTAGCAAAATGTGATGCAAATGCATTATCAATTGATTTTCCTGTTTTTTGATTTGCTGCGACTTTTGCCTGCATTACTATTCCTCCTCATTACAAACAATTACCATACCCTTATTGTAAGAGGTGCCCCGATTTTTCCATATCGGGGAACTTCCCTATCATAAGGGAAAAATTCCCCTATCTTTGAAAATAAAAAAACAGCTCTGATGTGCAGAACTGCCTGTACTTTATTATAAACTTGCTCTTTTCCAGTTTTTCGTAATTTATATTATATAGGAGGAAATACTGATGGAATTTTTTCTTGAAGTTAGGCTGTTTTCGGAGAATAAACAAAAAAAAGAAAGTGCCCTTTTAATAAGAGCACTCTCTTCCTTTTTGCTACTTCTTGATGTGAAATAACTATATAATATGCTGTTTTTTTAGAGCTAATGAAATCGAAACCTTTAATTCATTTAATTGTTGTTCTTTTTGAAGGAAAAGCTGCTCGGCTTCTTTTAAGGTTACTCGTGAAAATTGAATAGCTTCCCCTGGTTTGACCTGAGCAATTAATGGTAAATCTGCTGTAATCACTTGAGCTATCTTAGGATACCCTCCCGTTGTTTGGCTATCCGCAAGAAGAATGATAGGGTTTCCATCAGGAGGAACTTGAACAGACCCGTTAGTTACTGCTTCAGACAATAGCTCCCTTTTATCCTGTAACTCTAACAAAGGACCTGATATTCTATAGCCCATACGATCAGATTGGTTTGAAACTTTAAACAAATTCTCTGCAAAACTAACTTTACTAGAGTCCGTAAAATAATCGTACTGGCTTCCATCTACGAAACGAATAACTGGCATGCGATTTGGCATAAACTCCTTTTCATTGACAAACCACAATGGAGCGATAAACGCTTCCTTAAACTCCCGGTTATCTAGAATCGTAGAAG
>NZ_JBFUIB010000209.1:0-6159 GCF_056402095.1 Peribacillus sp. P4_C12 | reverse complement strand
TCCCAAGCCATTCTCCTACAATGAAAAAGATAAAAGGACCAAACAACGCGAAACCAATCTTAAATATCACCTGGTTAAAATCAAAAACATCGTAAAGTGAACCATATAGGCTGGCACTTGTAATAATGACGGGCAGCCAGAATATATGTTTCCGGTGTACATGAACAGACCATACGTTTATTGCAGTCGCCATAGTAATTAAACCCGTTACACCCATTGGATTCAACTCACTGTATGGAATCAGTATAAAAGCAAGGAAGGAAAGAATCTGTCCACTATAGATAAAGACAGGAAAGAATATTGGAAATCTACTCTTTAAAGCGTAGGCCGCTCCGATTGAAATCAGTGCTGTCCCCATTGAATAAAGGCTGACAGTGATATTTGAACTGACCCAAACGCTACCTTCCAACAAATATGGATAGAAGGCAACCAACGCTAATACGAAAGAAATCGGAAATCCATATACGGCTGTTTCCATCATAGATTTTGTATCATCTTTTACATAGGTAATAAAGAAAAGTCCAGAAATCAGGACGAGAGCTGCACTAACAGCAAGCCAATCCATATCAATCAATTTACTAGTTAATACCCCCACCATTATCATTGGAGAGATAAATAAGACACTTTGCTTAAATAGGCTGTAGCTTGGGTGGCGATTATATAAATACAGCCCAATATACTTGAAAACCTGAAGCACGAATATTAGATTTAAAACAGTAGTAAACGAGAATTGAAAAGCAAAGCAAAGATATACAAATGCTAAATTAAAAACAACAACAGCTGGATACGTGAAGCTCGTATTTTTCGATTGAAGTGAAACATAGACAAACTGAGCAGATAGTATCATAAGCGCAACAAAAATTTGCGCATAGTTTTCCTGATAAACCATCGCATTTATATATAAAAAAACGATTCCACTCTCAATCAAACTGGTAAACATAAAGTTCTTGGATAACTTAGGCTCCTTTGCTTTAGCCATATAAGTCGATAGCGCCATAAAAATGATTGGCACAAGTGCAAAAGCAATGACCATGAATTCATTGAAAAATGAATTATAAACAAAATGGATATATCCGTAAGTGAAGATAGCACTAAAAGCAATTTCATAATATTTCTTTTGAAATTTGACTGCAAAAATTAAAAACAAAACAGAAATGACAATCAATGATATCGAATAAACCAGGTTACTTGAAAATAATGTCAAAATAACAAAGGTTTCCACAATGATTTTAAACAGGATGAATTGAAAAATGAACGGTTTGAATAACACTAATTTATTCCTATTTTTCAACTGTTCAACATTCCATAAAAGCAATAGATTAAGGACACTAACCGTCAAAAACATCCACTCAATCGTTGGAGTCGCAAAAGCAAAACCGAAGTAACAGGTAACAGCAAACGTTAATATGGATATGATAATGAATATTTTCGACTTAAAGTAATCAGCAATCTTGAAATATATGCCAAAGCAAAGTAATCCTCCAAGAAAACCAAGTAGAGCCCGCCCTTCACCATTAAGCGATAAGTACTCTCCAAATATCTGATAATATGAAGCTGATAAAATCGTAATTGGAATAAATAATCCTGCAAGCGTCAGGAAAGCAAAAGCCGTCTGCTTAATTTTCAGCTTCCAGGCGATAAAGGCCATTCCCGCGAAAACGACGGATACCATTCCTATGAAAAACACCTTCAGAACCGCATTCAAATTACCCCATGATGAGGTTGCCAAAATTAAACCTCCAAATAGAAGTAAAATTACCCCCGTGAGCAGGACGACAGAGATATTCCGTTCCCGGATTTGCTCGGGTGTTCTCTTTGGCTTTATTGGCTGAACAGGCTTCTCCTGCTTGATTACCCGCTGTTGATTAGCAGGTTTCCTTTCAGGGATGCTCGCGATGACCAGTTCAGGTCTTTCTACTATAACTGGTTCGTTAGGGACATCCGAAACCTTCTTATCATTCATTATTGATTCGTCAAATATAGGTATCCCTTGTACTCCTTCTTGATGTGATTCTTCATCTTTAACGAGGTTATCTTGAACCTTCTTCTCAGCTGCCTCACTTTTCAATATTGTCTCTGCTTTGGGACTAGCTTGCTTTTTTTCATTATCTAATTGTTTTTGTTTATAAAGGGCTCTTTGAAAATGCCGATCATACGCCCTGCTAATCCGTATATATTCTGTTTTTGGGATGAGCCGCCTTTCCCATAAAACTTCAAGCTCTTCTTGGAAAATCTGCTTCCTTCTTTCTAATGTCATTTCTTCATTTGAAGAATCATCCATCCAAAGATTCCCCTTCCTTCCTTCACTTAGACCTTATATTATCGTATGTATAATCTCTTTTAGATAATAACAAAGTTTTTCCATTTTTT
Source organism: Peribacillus sp. P4_C12 (assembly GCF_056402095.1). Classification (NCBI taxonomy): domain Bacteria; kingdom Bacillati; phylum Bacillota; class Bacilli; order Caryophanales; family Bacillaceae; genus Peribacillus; species Peribacillus sp. P4_C12. Next base: position 3,789 of record NZ_JBFUIB010000209.1, on the reverse strand, counting down.
ATATATTTAGTATCCAAGTCGGATAACCCCTTAAATCTACCAAACCATTTCCATTCAATCGGGCAAACTTTGCTACAAAAAAAAGATAACCCTCAATGGAGTCATCCAAAATTTCTATACTATTTTTAACTTACCCTCACTTCTAACAATCCAAATATAAACTATAATCGAAATGAAAATCGAGACAGCTGCTGTGATATAGATACTCCGATAGCCGAAAAGGTAACCAATCTGTCCGAAAACAATAGCTCCTATACCAACTCCAAGGTCGAAAAATGAGAAATAAGTGGCATTTGCCATCGCTTTACGATTGGGTGCTGTTTTTTCAATCGACCATGCCTGCAAGGCCGGCTGAACTGAACCGAATCCAAATCCATAAAGCACCGCAGCTATATATAGTACCGCTTCACTTGGCATCCAAGCTAACAGGAGCATACCTGTCATGATGAGCACTGTTGATGGCACAAAGATTGCCCGGTGGCCTCTTCTGTCATATAATCGGCCAGAGAATAATCTCGTGACCATGAGAGCCATTGCATAAAGCAAGAAGTACCACTGAATTCCACTCACACCTTTTTCAGCTGTATAAAGTGGCAGGAAAGTTGCGATTCCACCAAATGTAACGGAAATAAAGAAAATAAGCAGAGATGGCTGCAGGGCACTTTTCTCATAAATATCAAACCTCTTTGCAGCCACAGCAGTTAACGGATTTATTTCCACTTTTTGATATCGAATCATCGATCCCATCATTACAGCAAACAATCCTAACAAAGAACAAATCAGAAACAGCTCTTGAAATGGAAGGACTGTAACTAGCAAAAGCCCCAGTGATGGACCGAATGCGAGTGCTAGATTGCCCGATAATCCGTAATACCCCATCCCTTCGCCACGGCGTTTGGCCGGAATTATGTCAGAGGCGATGGTGCCTGAAGCTGTTGAAGAAAAACCCCAGCCGACTCCCTGTACAATCCGCATTAAAAATAACAATCCGATGCTCCCCATAAAACCGAAGGAACCCACGGATATAGCGAAAATGGCTAACCCGATAAGAAAAACAATACGTCTTCCTTTCGTTTCCAATAATTTTCCGGCAATTGGCCGAACAAGCAGAGCGGAAAATGTAAAAATCCCTAGGACAGCCCCTACTAGGCGATCGTCCCCTCCAAGCTGCTCAACAAACAGCGGGATGGTCGGCATCGTCATTTGGAAACCCATGAAAATACACAGATTTGCCAAACAAATCATGATAAAGTCACGTGTCCATATTTTATCAGAACCTCTTACCTGCTCACCCACTAAGGTTTCCCTCATTTTCCTTCACCTTCTAATCCTAATAGTTATTGCCAGTTTACTAAAAAAAGATACAATAAGCGAATAATTTATTTCGTGTACCTAAATATAATTCAAAATGATAAGCCCAGCTTGGAACTGGACCAAGTTTTCTAATCTTCATGAACATAAAAGAATGATATGTACATACACAAAAACCTCATAATTTATGGGTAATGAATGTTTTTACATTAGCATTTATTCTATCCCCTAAGAAGCATATGGTATGTTGCCCATCTGTATGCGCACTTACTATTTCTTTACTGGCTGCAGCTGCCTTTCCAATTGTTAAGCTTCCATAATATCTACATTCACTAAATTCATTTTAGGTATCGTTTTCTTTGCCTCCATTTTATTTTTAAAGACATGCTACTTTTTCCTTTTAAAAGTTTATATAGACTGTGAAAGCAAAATAGCCTTTGACTTGTGAAAAAAAGGAGCCGAAAACAATGATTTATGAAGAAACCTACCGATATTTAGTTCGCCATGTATCCTCCAAGGAGTTCGACACATGTTTATATTCCCTCCTTCATATGGATTGGGATGGTGTGATTCAGAGTCCCCTCCACAAAATGGCTAAAGGAATTGGAACGACTGAAAAATATCTGAAAAAGATCATCAAGAAATTTTCATCCCCACAAGTTGGCTGCGGCCGAAAAATCTTCCTTCCCATTCAACAGGAGATAACAAAATATAAATTCAATCTCGGGCCGACAGGCAGTCTCAGCTTCAACAGTAAAAAGGACCGATACTGTAAAAAATACCGTTTCTTCTATAGTAATGCCTTCCGAAGCCTATCCCTGCCCTCCAAGAGACTCGTGCTCATGGCAGCATTCAATATGTCTGTCAATAAATCTGAAGAAGTCTCACTGCACTACGATGAAATTGTCCATTCAGAATGTTCCCTTTTCAAAAGACAGGATGTACTTGATGCCATGGAAACGGTTAACCAAACATTAGGCGACATGGTAACCTTCACTATTGCCAGCTCCGTTTTCACACGGAAAGAAATCATTTTAGCTTCTTTCAAAGAAGGAATGTTGAAGGATTATCTTGAAAATCGTACGGAGAGGATGTTGGTACGGAAAACAATTTATGAAGCGGGATGCCTTGAATATATAGAAGATAAAGTCTGTATGGAGCTAGAACGGGTCGGAAAATATATCTACCGTTCGTTTCTTAAAGCTGCACATGGACCTATAAAAGATGATTTGTTAAAACTGGCTCGATTTGTGTATAGCACTTCACTTAAAAAATTCGGTAAAGTCCTGTCTAGCAAAAAGCATTTATTAGCCGATCCAAAACAGGCTTCCGCTTATTTTAGTACAATCGTTTATAATGAAGCACTGGAACAATTGGCCACGTATGCACACCAGGCTGCCTGTATTAAAAACTTAATGGAGCGTGAACACTTGCACCGCGGAATTTCGGAGGGATCTTTAGCGAGAAATGTGGATTATATAGAAGTGAATGAGCATATTGAAATGATCCGTGTGAAGCATGACAAGGCGTCTAAGATTCATAGAACACTAAGCATATGGTGCGAAGATTGGGTGATCTCACGCGTGAATTCTGTCATAGTAGGTACAGAAGATACTGATCAAAAGTCTATACGTGGAAAAAAGCGAATTCTAAAAAAGGATCAGTCTATTTCCGATTACCTCAACTCACTTAAAAAGCATACATACGAACAACTTGAGAAACATATTACGATGTACCAAAATGTAAATAATAACGAATCCGTCCTAGATATATTGAAACAGAAAAAAGAAGCTATACGATCCTATTTTGCTATCCAAAAAGATCATATGAAAAATTAGGATAAAATATGGCTAACAGAAACACTGGCTTTTGGGCGAGTGTTTTTTGTCATGCATAAAAATTCCTTTCTCCATTCCACTCCAATACCTATTCCCTTATGTAGCTGCCTCCCTCCCTTTTTCTGATTTTGAGGACTGATAATTTTGAAGTTGTTCTGTGAATTAGCTTTTCCCTGACTGTAGACACCCTTCATCCGGGTGTGCATTGAACTCTTTATACTGTGAATAGTGCCTAACATGCTGTGGATAACTAAATGATGCTCTTCTTTCCCCTGATAGATTCGAATCAGTCATACCAAGGCTTTCGGCAAAAAAGTTATTAAAGGGTCTAAAGAAAGGGTCTAAATCACTTTACTAACAAAGGAACTAAGAATGGTTATGATTAAGGGGATGAATGTAGGACCCCCTTTTCCCCATAAAGAAGATCATCTTTTCAAAGTAAAGTTTATGATTTCTACTTTCATAAAAAAAGGAGAATAATGAAGATACTTAAGAAACAAGAAGCTATTCCATGGTTTCACGAATTACAAAAGCATATGGAATGCCTGACCGTATAGAAGAAACGAAAAAAATAAAGCTCCTGCTTAAAATGTATATCCATTCCAAGGATACAAGAGTTTTCGACTCTAATGGATTTATT
>NZ_JBFUIB010000208.1:0-6165 GCF_056402095.1 Peribacillus sp. P4_C12 | reverse complement strand
TGTACGTGAGAAGATGACAAAACAGGAATATCGGATGGGTAAAAGCTCTTCCGTTCATCACTTCTATGAAAAATTATTACGGTTACAAGACATGCTTAACACCTGTACAGCTAAGAAGATTGCAAGTGAAAGGCATGAGTATATGGTTAGCTTTTTAGAGGAATTTTACAAGGAATGGGATGTACGATTATGAAAGTTTATAGCATGGAACATGTAATGAAAACACAAGGGGAAAAGCTATTATTTAAAGATGTTTCTTTTTCCATTACCGAAGGCGAAAAGATTGGGATCGTTGGTATAAACGGAACTGGAAAATCCACACTTTTGAATATTATTGCAGGTTTAGAAGATAGTGATTTGGGAACGAAGGATCATCCAAATGATTACACGATTTCCTATTTATCTCAAGATCCTTATTTTGATGAAAAATTRACGATTATGGAGTATATGTATGAAAGTTCAACTCCAGTATTTTCGTTAATTAAGGAATATGAAAAAACACTCATTCAGCTGCAATTAGATCCACAGAATAGCACAACTCAAGACCGGTTGTTAAAGCAACAACAGGAAATGGATGCCCTTAGTGCCTGGGATACAAGTGCGAATGCACGAACTATATTGACAAAGCTTGGTCTTCCAGATCATTCAAGGAAATTGGGTGAACTGTCAGGTGGCCAAAAAAAACGTGCCGCTCTGGCAAAGACTTTGATTGAAACTCCTGATCTGCTTATTTTGGATGAACCTACGAATCATCTTGATTTTGAAAGCATTACCTGGCTCGAAGAATATTTGGCTAAATATCAGAAGTCCGTTTTATTTGTGACCCATGATCGTTATTTTCTTGATCGGGTTTCCAATAAAATTTGGGAAATCGCACAGTCACAGCTATTCGAATATAAAGGAAACTATGCTGACTATTTAGAATCAAGAGCTATTCGGGAAGAAAACGAATCGACCGAACGAACGAAAAAGGAAAGTTTATTTAAAAAAGAATTAGCCTGGATTCGTAAAGGTGCAAAGGCACGTACCACTAAACAAAAGGCACGGATTCAACGTTTTGAAACATTAGAAACGGGTGTGAAAGATAAGCAAAAAACTGAAAGTCTTGAGATGGAATTAAGTGGTGCCCGCCTTGGGAAAAAAGTTCTGGAGATGCAAGATATTTCTAAATCTTTTGGTGATCAGTCTATCATCAAACACTTTTCCTTCCTATTCAAACCAGGTGACCGCATTGGAATCGTAGGTAATAATGGCAGCGGAAAGTCTACGTTATTGAACATTTTGGCTGGGCGAGAACCGATAGATGAAGGAAATCTTGAAATAGGACAAACAGTGAAAATTGGTTATTATACTCAAGAAAGCGTTGATATGGATGAGAATCTTCGCATGATAGAATATATCCGGGAAACAGCTGATTCAATCGCTCTTAAAGATGGCAGTTTTATTTCTGCTGCACAGATGCTTGAGAGATTTTTATTCCCAATGGGTTCTCATGGTACCCCAATACGCAAGCTGTCCGGAGGAGAAAAAAGACGTTTGTATCTGCTTAACATCTTAATGGGAGCACCTAATGTCCTGCTTTTGGATGAACCGACGAATGACTTGGACACGCAAACTTTGACAGTTCTCGAGGACTATTTAGAAACGTTTTCAGGTGTAGTTATTACCGTATCACATGATCGTTATTTTCTTGATAAAACCTGTCATCAGCTCCTTGTCTTCAAAAATAAAGGTGAAATTGATTTTTATTACGGCAACTATTCAGAGTTCTTAGAGGAAAAAACAGTAGAGACCGTTCTTGAAAAAAAGCCAGAGCCTCAGATAAACCGCACAGAAAAGAAAAAGAAAAAACTAACCTATGCGGAAAGTAAGGAATGGGAAGAAATCGAAGGTAACATGGAACATGTCGAGCAGCGTCTGACAGACATCACAACAGAAATGTCAGCAGCGGGGAGCGACTTTGAAAAAGTTCGTCTGCTTCTTGAAGAGGAAAAAGAACTAACAGATAAATTAGAGTATATGATGGAAAGATGGACGTATTTAGCGGAAAAATTAGAAGAGGAATAAGTGAGAGACTGGTCCAGGGGAAGTATGCTTGGTCCAGTCTTTTTTTGTCTATCTCAATTGCATGAGAATCTGTGGCCATTGTGATAAAATCTAGTACATGGGTACGTCTTGTTAAAGGAGAGAAAAGTATTGAAAATAAAATCAATAGAACCTACACCAAGTCCAAATACAATGAAAATTAATCTAACAGAAGAGCTCTTAGCAGGTAAAAGTAATAATTATAAAAAAAATCAAGCCGATCAAGCACCTCAGCTTATTAAAGATTTATTTACGATTGAAGGGGTGAAAGGCGTATATCATGTTGCCGACTTTTTAGCCGTTGAGCGTAATGCGAAATATGATTGGAAAGATATCTTGGTCCAAATTCGTCAAGTGTTTGGTGAGAAAACTGAAGAACAAAATCAACAAACGGTAATAAATGAACATTATGGTGAAGTAACAGTTGCTATTCAACAATTCAAAGGAATTCCGATGCAAATTAAAGCAAGTGATAGCCAACATGAAAAACGCTTTGCTTTACCAGAATATTTTATTAAAGGTATTGCTGCTGCTCAAAAAGAAGACGATAATGTAGTCTTGCTCCGAAAATGGAAGGATTATGGTATCCGTTACGGGGATATGGACGATATCGTGAAAGAAGTAGCGGATGAGTTGGTTGCCGCTTTTCCCGAAGAACGAATTAACCAGCTAGTAGCTGCTGCTCAAGAAACCGTTGGTAAAAAAGAGGCATTCGTGAAACGTCCCAAAATAAAACTAACCGCAGAAATGTTGAATGATGAAAATTGGGAAAAACGTTATCAAGCGTTAGAACAAATGGAAGATCCAACGGTTGAAGAGATTCCAGTATTGGATATAGCCTTGTCTGATAGTAAAGTCTCTATTCGTCGACTTGCTGTTGTTTACTTAGGTATGATCGAGGATACAAAAGTACTTCCGAGCTTGTACAAAGCATTGAAAGATTCAAGTGTGGCAGTAAGACGAACAGCGGGTGACTGTTTATCTGATCTAGGTTTTGAAGAAGCAATGGGAGAAATGTCGCAATCCTTATCAGATAAAAATAAACTAGTAAGGTGGAGGGCTGCGATGTTCTTATATGAAGTGGGAAATGAAACCGTCCTACCCTATTTAAAACAAGCTGAACAGGACCCAGAGTTCGAAGTGGCTCTACAGGTTAAAATGGCTATTGACCGAATAGAAAACGGAGAAGAAGCAAAGGGTTCAGTTTGGAAGCAAATGACAGAATCAAGGCAAACAAATGACAAGTGACTTTGATTAAAAATCGTTTTATCAACAAATCATACAAATTGCATGTTTCTATTTTGTAGGCAAAAGGTATTCGGATGGACTTAATTCCGGATGCCTTTTGTTATTTTTATGCTCTAAAAATGTCCCGCTTTAGGGCATATTTTGTAACCAGGTTTTCAGTTAGTCAGATTCACAGAGAGCATCCTCTGCAGAAATGATTTTTTTATATGCCTTGGTGTAACAATTGATACCATAAGAGCTTTGGACTTGGATAATTTCAGTGAAAATTATGCTTGTCGATTGAACGAGTACAGTTTTACTGACCAATCATGTGTTTTGGATTTGTTAACAGTCAAAAACATGCGAAATAGTATGTTTTTTACATGAAACCATTGCTTATAGGAGAAAAATATCTTTTCTATTATTTTAGTAAAACTTTTTTATGGATATTTAAGAGTTGAATGGTTGCATTTGTATGTAAATATGTTAGAATTTTTAGAGTATACAAAAAATTGAATTATATAAAATTATTAGAGAAGTGAAAATTGGGGGTTACAACAAATGTCTACATCAAATATGAGAAGTGATATGATTACAAAAGGAATCGACCGTGCTCCACACAGAAGCCTTTTGCGTGCAGCAGGTGTTAAAGAAGAAGATTTCGGAAAACCATTTATCGCGGTTTGTAATTCATACATTGATATCGTTCCAGGTCATGTTCACCTTCAGGAATTCGGTAAAATAGTGAAGGAAGCGATTCGTGAAGCTGGCGGTGTTCCTTTTGAATTTAATACAATTGGGGTAGACGATGGAATTGCCATGGGCCATATTGGTATGCGCTATTCTTTACCTAGCCGTGAGATTATTGCGGATTCTGTAGAAACGGTTGTATCTGCACATTGGTTTGACGGTATGGTTTGTATTCCAAACTGTGACAAGATTACACCGGGTATGATGATGGCAGCTCTTCGTGTTAATATTCCTACAATATTTGTAAGTGGCGGGCCTATGAAGGCAGGGAAAGACAAAAACGGTAAATCTCTTTCTTTAACGTCTGTTTTTGAAGGTGTAGGAGCATACCAAGCGGGTAATATAAATGAAGAAGATTTGCAAGAACTTGAGCAAGTTGCATGTCCTACGTGCGGTTCTTGTTCAGGGATGTTTACAGCAAATTCCATGAACTGTTTGGCCGAAGGTTTAGGTCTTGCACTTCCAGGTAATGGTACAATTTTGGCTGTAGCCGAAGAACGTAAGGATTTTGTTAAAAAATCTGCCAAACAATTGATGGAAATAATCAAACAAGATATTAAACCTCGTGATATCGTAACGATTGATGCAATTGATAACGCATTTGCTTTGGATATGGCGATGGGTGGTTCGACTAACACAGTGCTTCATACACTTGCATTGGCACATGAAGCAGGTTTTGAATATCCTATGGAACGCATCAATGAAATAGCAAACCGCGTACCACATCTTGCGAAGATTGCCCCAGCATCTGATTATCATATTGAAGATGTACACAATGCTGGTGGTGTGAGCGCAATTATTCATGAGTTACTTAAAAAACCAGGTGCCTTTAACGGTGATTGTCTTTCTGTTTCAGGTAAAACGCTACGCGAAAATGTTGAGGGTTGTGAAATATTGGACAAGGATGTTATTCATCCGTTGGATAACCCTCATTCTGAACGTGGTGGTCTTGCTGTATTGTTTGGTAACCTTGCTCCTCAAGGCTCAATTATTAAAGTGGGTGCTGTTGACGAATCTGTTGGTGGCTACCACAGAGGGCCAGCGATCTGCTTCGATTCACAAGAAGATGCACTATCTGGAATTATTACTGGCAAAGTAAAAGAAGGTAATGTTGTTGTCATCCGCTATGAAGGTCCAAAAGGCGGGCCGGGCATGCCGGAAATGCTGGCGCCTACTTCTCAAATCGTTGGCCGAGGTCTTGGTGCTAAAGTGGGATTAATTACTGATGGACGTTTTTCAGGTGCATCCCGAGGCATCAGTATCGGTCATATCTCCCCAGAAGCAGCTGAAGGTGGTCCAATCGCATTTGTAGAAGATGGAGATATCATCGAGTTAGATTTGAATAATCGTAAAATCGAATTAGAAATTTCCGATGAAGAATTTGAAAAACGCAAAGCTAACTGGAAAGGTTTCGAGTCAAAAGTTAAAACAGGCTATTTAGCCCGTTACTCTAAACTTGTAACTAATGCTAGTTCAGGCGGCGTAATGAAAGTTTAATTTAGATCATGTGAAATAAAAACACGGTAGAAGAATCAAATCAATTCTTTTACCGTGTTTCTTTGTGAAGACTATTTTTATAGTGTTTAATTTTTGATATTTGACAGTGTGTGTGCAAACACGGTTTCATAAAAACTTTAACAAAAGTTGTAAGCGTCATTTTTGCATATGGACTTAAGAATATAGTATGATTATACTAATTGAAGAATTGTAACCAAGGAGGTTTTTTTATGTCTATGGCATATGATGAATATATGAAACAAATGGTGAAGCCTATGCGTGCTGAATTAGTTCAAGCAGGTTTTGAGGAGCTAGAAACCGCTGAGGCTGTTGAAAACTTTATGGAATCTGTCGAGGGTACAACATTGGTTGTTGTGAATTCAGTTTGTGGCTGTGCTGCCGGGTTAGCTCGTCCAGCTGCTACTCAAGCTGTTCTCCAAGCAGAGGATAAACTAAAGCATCTTGTAACCGTATTTGCTGGTCAAGATAAAGAGGCAACAGCCAAAATGCGTGAGTATTTTGATGGTATTGAACCTTCTTCGCCATCCATGGCTCTTTTAAAAGGCAAGGAAGTCTTACATTTCATTCCACGTCATGAAATTGAAG
>NZ_JBFUIB010000207.1:0-6170 GCF_056402095.1 Peribacillus sp. P4_C12 | reverse complement strand
AGATCCTCGTACTAACTTAAAACGTGTCCTTGCAGAAGCAAGAGAAATGGGCTTCACTGATTTTAATCTTGGACCTGAACCAGAATTCTTCTTATTCAAACTAGATGCAGCTGGAGAGCCAACTCTAGAATTGAATGATAAAGGCGGATACTTTGACCTTGCACCTACTGACCTAGGAGAAAACTGCCGTCGCGATATCGTTCTTGAACTTGAAGAAATGGGATTTGAAATTGAAGCATCTCACCATGAAGTAGCTCCAGGACAACACGAAATTGACTTTAAATATGCAGATGCAATTTCAGCATGTGATAACATCCAAACTTTCAAATTGGTCGTTAAAACGATTGCCCGTAAACATGGTTTACACGCAACATTCATGCCTAAACCATTGTTCGGTGTTAATGGATCAGGTATGCACTGTAACGTTTCTTTATTCAAAGGAAGCCAAAATGCCTTTTACGATACAGAAGGAAAATTAGAACTAAGTAAAACAGCAGAGCAATTTATCGCAGGTATCATTAAGCATGCTCCTAGCTTCACAGCGGTAACAAACCCAACTGTTAACTCATACAAACGTCTAGTGCCTGGTTACGAAGCTCCTTGTTATGTTGCTTGGTCTGCTAAAAACCGTAGCCCATTAATTCGTATCCCAGCTTCACGCGGTGTTAGTACTCGTGTTGAGGTACGTAGTGTCGACCCAGCAGCCAATCCATACTTGGCACTTGCTGTAATATTGAAAGCTGGTCTTGACGGTATCAAAAACAACCTAACTCCTCCAGCTCCAGTTGACCGTAACATTTATGTAATGAATAAAGAAGAACGTGAAGAAGTAGGAATCGTAGATCTACCAGCTACTTTATATGCTGCATTGGAAACATTAAAATCCAATGAAATCATCAAAGAAGCTCTTGGTGATCACTTGCTTGAACACTTCATCGAAGCAAAAGAAATTGAGTGGGATATGTTCCGCACACAAGTTCACCCATGGGAACGCGAACAATATATGTCTACTTATTAATAGCTTAAAAGCCTTGGCATTACTGAGTTTCTCAGTTGCCAAGGCTTTTTTTATTTTAATGATATGAGAAGGAAACTAGATGATTGACCACATTACATACTATTTCATTTTTAATTGTTCATAATCCATGTATTTTGAATATCCAACTACACTTTTTTCTTCGAGTTCCTTTGACATGTGAGCATAGACATCTGCTGTTGTTTGAATTGATTTATGTCCTAAGCGTTCTTGCACATCTTTTAAACTTGCCCCGGATTTAAGAAGTAAAACAGCCTGGGTATGACGTAAACCGTGAATGGTTATATGTTTTGTAATTCCTGCTTTTCTACATATGCGAATAATAGCCCTGTGTAAGGTGGATTTTGAATGGTGGGTACCTGTGAATTATACACAATCTGGATTATAACTAATTCAAAAGGGTATTTAAACCTCATTTTAAATCGAAAAGGCAAATAAAAGTGGACAAATTAATGTCTATATATTCGCGAACTATTTCCGAACGATTCGCGAACGATAAACGGACACTTATTCATTTTGGATGTGCTAAAGTAATAGTATGGAAGTTTTGAAGAAGACTTCTAAATAAAACATGCACAATTAAAAAGTCGTATATCGTATGAAAAGGAAGATATGGCTATTCATAAACTGATTAAAGATAATAAAGTGATTAACTTTAATACAGTTTCAGAAGCAGTTGGTGTATCAAAACCATATTTGTACAAGAATCCAGCAATTCGAGGGCGTATCGAAACACTACGCTCTCAACAAACAAAAGTACAAACCCAAAAGGCAGTAAAACAAAACATGAACGATGAAAATAAAGATGCTTTGATTGAAATTCTGCGAATGAAAGTGAAAGAGCTTGAAAACAAGAATAAAGATTTGACTAAACAACTGAAGAAGTTCCAAGGAAGTCTCTACGATCAGATTTAAAAAATCGGTTTTCGTTATTAAAAGACCAATTTAAGATCTTAAGAGCGTTTGTTAGAATCTATCAACTAGGCGTTCAGTATTGGAGTGTCATTAGGGGGAAATCATATGATCTGGGCTTTTATCATATTCTTTTTAGCTACATTTGCAATGGGAGTCATTGGTGCACCACAATGGGGGCTTTTTGTCTTGTTGTTCCTTTTTTTGGCTTAMCATTTTATATTTTACTACTATCCAGTTCTTTTTGGAAAAAATGCAGATAAAATCAAGCAATACTTAAGAAAATCAAAAATACCGAATTATCATTTCATTTACCAGCTACTTTACAGTAATGAAGCAGAGGCGGAAAAAACACTGAATCGCATCAAACAGAAAACAGCTAGGAATCACGCAAACGTCATGCTTCTTACTAAGCAAAAAAAGTAYAAAGAGGCAAAAGCACACTTATCAAAAATGAAGGATAACAAAGACAAATCCTATTATGGTGCTGTTATTTCCCTTCACGAGGGTAACCAAAACTCCTATAACTCTTATAAAGAACAGATAAAGGATACCGTATACCTCTCCTGGCTTGAGGCAGAGGAATTAGTTCTTGAAGGATACAAAAATGAGGCGATTGCGATATTGGATGAACAGATAAAACACTTGAGAGGGTTGAAGTTACTTTCTGCCGTACATTACAGAGATTCAATGACTCAGGATGAATAAATAGAGGAGAACTTTATGACAGAAGGCGAAGAGTATTTAGAAAGTACCCAGAACTTAGAAAATGGATAAATCAATGTGGTGCTTGTAATGATTGGATACAAACCTGAATTGCTACTTGAACTATCAACTTACGGCGGTGAAACATCAGCCGCAGCTAAAAACCTTAGAAAGTTTTTTAAGGAACTCCCTTTAAATGAGATTGGTCTATGTGATGTTTGTAAGATATTTATAAGGTGAGTTTAATTAAATTTTGTCTCAAAAACGAAGATAAAGCGAACGAACGAGAGATTGGGATCGAGTTTGAAGAACTTGAAATCCAGGAAGAAGAATACGATATCAAGATGAATTTGGTTTGCTTCTAGGGATTGAAGAAAACAACCGAATAAAGCCAGCTGGCATAATGGAGTTTGTCACTCCTGCAGCAAGGAAGCAGTTCTAAAACCAGTATCAAGATTTAATTGTAGAGGAGAACAAGAAATTCATATACTTGGACCCCAAGATTAAATGCAGAGTTAAGTTCAGAAACAAGAATGGTTTGCTACGTATACCTTCTATTGTTGAATATATATCATAACCGTCTATCCATTGGGTAGGCGTTTTTTAATGAAGTATATTCTTTGTAAACTTGGCATACAGTCTTACATGTTCGCTAACAAGTAAACGTTCATGTAAAAGTCTTGTGCCTAGTTTAGTGTGAATAAATACCGGTGAATAGTCCCTTTTGTCGAATTTAGTTAACTAGGAGGGAAGGAAGAATATGAAATTATCAGAAGTTGGATTTAAAGGTCAAGTTTTTGGATTTATAAAGTTCACATCTTATGTTGAAAGTTTCTTGTCTGGAGATTTATATATGAACAATTTCAAAAAGTATATTGATATGGAAAGTGTTTTGGGAGAAAAAGGTGTAGGAGACAAATTTGAAGCAGCACATGTTTTTACGGATTTAACATTGAATTTCTTTACTCAAGATACCTATGAATTAGTAATGTCGGGGCGAACTAAGAAGATGAATTTTAGAAAAAATATAAATGAAAAAAGACCATTATATTGTATGTTTGCAATTGTCGGTGATATGTTAAAAGTGGTTAAAGAGGATGAAAAGTATTACTATACTAAATTTGATTTACCTAAAGAACAAATCGATAAAATGATTAGGGAGTTCGGAGATAGATTAATTTTTGTTAATCCATCGCAATTTATTGACAGAATTACTAAAACATTTAATGAAAAAGGATATGCTTACAGAGGGGGGTTGGTAAAGTATGATGATTATAACATCAATTCCTCAGCTAGGATGAGCTCTTATAAAAATCAAGGGACAGATATTTATTTTTGGAAAGATAAATACTTTGAAAATCAATATGAATATCGAATAGTTCTCACAAATCAAGAAGTTGATGAAGCTTTAATTGTGAACGTAGGTGATATTTCAGACATTAGTACTATATTTAATGCAAATGAATTTTTTAGTGATAAATTTGAAATAAGGTTACGAAAGAAATTGAATCTAAGCATCCATTAATTGGGTGCTTTTTAATTGCTCTAAAACGAGATTCCTAAAGAAAATCTTTAAAGAAAATAAATAAAGAAAACCCTCTGAATTGTTCATTTAGGTTTATATAATCGGTAATAAAGAAAAGGGAAGGCATTCAAATTGGCGGTGTTGTCTCAGAATTAATAAGGGGAACATAACAATGTTTTTGGATGAGTCTACAAGTATTTAATGAATATGCCTGGGCACAATAACCTTAAAAGGGGTGTGCTGATGAAAAAAGAAAATCGCTCTTCTGATGAACCTACAATTGCTGAAGGAATTAATACAGAAGATGAATTGAAAAGAGATGCTACTAAAGAAGAGATTGATAAAGGCGATTATACGAAAGTAACCACTTTGTCTCTTGATGAGAACGATCCTAGTTAAAACACCGTTTCCCGCGGTGTTTTTATTTTGGATAAGAAAGGTGTTCAAGATGAAGTTTGCTGACCATCATTTATCTAAATTGGACATTCAGAAGTTTAATCAACTTAGAAGAGGCAGCCATCAGAGTAAACCCGAATCCAAGCCTAAGAGAAAAGAAGAATTAAATTTTAAAGATGTTAAGGAGTTAATGGGAATGAATCGTGATATCTATAAGCGTGTGAATGGAGCTGTTAGGAGGAAATAAAATTGTGAAGTCTAAATTAAAAAGCACCTAATAAAGGTGCTTACTAGTTATATATCTTTTTAAAGTAATGAACAAACATTATGTTCATGACAATTTCGACTATAGCAGCGATAATTACATCGATCAGATTAGTTTCATCCATAGAATGATAAGGTGCAAAGAATCCTATATATATAAAACCAATGATAGTTAAAAGTATGGTCCATAAGATGTTCCGTAAAAACAGCGGAATCATTAAGCTAAAAAAGGGCAAGAAGAAATCTAAATCTTTTCTACTTCTCTTTTTATAAATACTGATTAACAGATAGATTGCAATCACATTGATTATAATAAACAAAAAAAGATCAATAACATCATACCTATTCATTGAAGAAGGATTATAGACTACAGGAAGTGAAAGCACAGTAAGAGCAACTATTGCCCAAAAAGTAATGCTGTAGCTTTTCCTTTGTTTGTCATTTACTGTTCTTTCCTTTAAGGCCGTAACGAGTTTGTTAATATTCCAGATATACATGGTTGTCTCCTTATGTAATAGATTATCAGACTAATTATAGGTTAGGGTTCACTGAAAAGCTATCTTTATTAAGATAGTAGGGGGAGGTCTTGGGTCTATTATGATCGTGATATTTCATGGGTAAGCAAGCTCACTATAATAAATACAAGCGTGATAAAGAAGCCAAGAGGTTCTATAACTCATCTGCTTGGAAGAAGTTTCGTGCAGTTGTATTTGCGAGAAGTTGCTGTTAACTTGGCAGAGTACAAGACAGATGAACAGAAGCGTAAGTTTTACAAGTCTGGTGAATGGAATAAGTTAAGGCTCAAAGCTCTAGAGAGAGATAACCATGAGTGCCAACAGTGTAAGCGCGAGGGCAGAGTCCATGTGGATTCAGTTAAAGTGGAGGGTGAACGGAAAAGTATCGAGTTGAATGTGCATCATAAGTATGAGATTGAAGATTATCCTCAATTAGCTTTTGTATTGGATAACTTGGAAACACTGTGCTTGAACTGTCATAACAAAATACACAATAGAGTATTTGGAGACAGAAAAAGAAAAAATGGGATGACGAGAGATGGTAACACCTCCCACCAAATTATTTCAATCATCAAAAAAAACCCGGGGACCAGGGAGGGGGTCGTTTCCCAGATTTATCATCAATTTTTCACGTTAGGGGGGTGGGTACATGGCGGTTAAGATCACGGTACTTAAAGAACAGGTAATGAACAAATTAAATTTGGATGATTTGATCGAAAGTGGAAAGGTATATCGATTTGGTCAAGTCTTTTAGAAGGGTTAATAAAATCATTATCAAAGAGGGAGAATCCGTTAAAACKAAAAATGGATCCCAGTC
>NZ_JBFUIB010000206.1:0-6211 GCF_056402095.1 Peribacillus sp. P4_C12 | reverse complement strand
TAGTAACATTGCAGATATGCATACTGCAATGTTACTATCTGCCGCTAATATTTTATCTCAAAATAAGCATAATATTTCGGGTACGATAAAATTCATTTTTCAACCTGCTGAAGAGATGAAGGGCGGTGGAATAATGATGGTTGAGGAAGGTGTATTAAGTAATCCTCCCGTTGACCATGCTTTTGCTTTTCATGTTTGGCCTGAGTTAGAAACTGGAATATACGGTTTTAGAAATGGTGCGATTATGGCAAGTATGGATTCTTTTGATGTTATTTTAAAAGGTAAACAAGGTCACGGGGCAGCACCTCATCAAGGAGTAGATGCTATTGTGGGCGCTGCTCATGTTGTAACAGCTCTACAAACAATTGTTAGCAGAGAAACAGATCCAGTAGATTCTGTTGTTATTACAATCGGAACAATCGAAGCGGGAGATGGCTATAATATCATTCCTGAAAAAGCTAGTTTTAAAGGAACTGTACGAACACTTAATGCGAACACTCGTAAGGAAGTGGCTGAAAGTATTCAACGAATTATCGAGGGAGTAGCTTCCGCTCTAAAATTAGAAGTTGAAATAAACTATAACTTTACAGTGGGGTATCCTGTTACAATGAATGATCCAAAATTTAATGAACATACTGCTGCTATTGCTACTGAATTATTTGGAGAAAACTCAGTGCAGTGGTTGAGTAAACCAAGTATGGCAAGTGAAGATTTTGCTTTCTATCTAGAAAAAGTCCCGGGTACATTTGTATTCTTAGGAGTAGGAGAAAACCCAGAGGATCCTATGAAGCTACATAGTGACGTATTTTTACCAGATGAAAAAGCGATGATCCAAGGGATTTCTCTTATCGTTGGACTAGCATTAAATACTACTGAAAAAATTCAATAAGTAAAAAATAATAAGCAATAATAGTGTTGGTTTTCCTTTTTAGAATCAGCTCTATTTGTAGAAAAGGAGTGTAAAAAAGTGCAAGAAAATTCTCTGCGTAATTGGAAAATTCATTTATTTGTTTTGATATTAGTCTGTGTTACAGAATTTATCGGCGTAAAAACGTTTAACATAGGGATTGGAGCTATTGCATTATTTCCAATGTTGTATGCATTAATTATCGGAGCGGTTATTAGTTTACCTTCTTTAAAAATTTTAAAAATGAAAGAAATGAATGTAGCCGCCAATATTTTAGGGATTTCATTCATGCTTTTTGTAGCCAAATTGGGAATGTTAATGGGGCCATCATTGCCGAAGATATTTGATGCGGGGATTTCTTTAGGATTACAAGAATTGGGGCATTTTGCAGGGACAATCCTATTAGGTTTACCAATTGCTTTACTTCTTGGAATGAAAAGAGAAGCAGTCGGTGCTACTTTTTCAATTGATAGAGAACCTAACTTAGCTATTATTGCTGAAAAATATGGCTCTGATTCACCAGAAGGACGGGGAGCACTTGGAGTATATGTTTGTGGTACTTTGTTTGGAGCTTTATATCTGTCAGTGTTAGCAAGTTTTTTGGCTCAAACTGGTTGGTTTCACCCAATTTCACTAGCCATGGGTGCCGGTGTAGGTTCAGGTAGTATGATGGCTGCCATGTCTGGAGCATTAGCCGTTATATTCCCAGAATCCGCAAAGGATATTGCAGTTTTTGCTGGTGCTGCTAACTTAATTACAACAATTTTAGGAACGTATATTTGTGTATTCTTTTCTCTTCCTTTTACAAACTATTTATACAACAAATTTGAACCTATTTTAGGGCGAAAGTCAAAAAAAGATCAAATGAAAAATATTGGAGCATAGGACATAAAGGGGAGATTTTATATGAAAGATAAAATATTGACTTTTATTATTATTGGAATAATAGCCATTATGGGAAATTGGGTTGGATATAATGTTTCGCCTATTGACGCATTACCAGGTATGATGATCATTGTTGCTGTTACGATATTAGGGTTCTTTTTCGCAAAAATCATCCCTATTAAACTACCAATTGTTGTTTGGGTTTCAATGTTAGCATTATTGATTACAACGCCGATTTTTCCAGGAAACGCATCAATCATAAAAGTAACGGAACAAGTTAATTTTATGGCCTTGGCAACACCTATTTTAGCGTATGCCGGCCTATCTTTCGGGAAAGATTTGAAAGAGTTTAAAAAATTAGGATGGCGTATAGTTGTTATTTCACTAGTTGTATACACAGGAACATTTTTACTGTCAACTCTTGTTGCAGAAATCGGTTTTAGATTAACTGGTAAATTTCATTAAGTATTCGTGATCGTGCTGCTCCGTACTTGACTTAAAACCAAGGAAACGAAAAATCGAAAGAGTTTATGGCGACTTTTGAACGTATATTTAATGGGAGGCACAGTTTTACCTTAATATTAATAGCAAAAAAATGCCCGATTCTAGATGTGATGGAATCGGGCATTTTTTATGCAAAGGAAGCAATAATTTCTTCAGCAAGAACTGATGTATTAGCTCCCTGCGCTTGGTATCTAATTCCCAATGGATATGGTATATGAATAACAGAATATCATTCGCAATATAATCTTTTAAACATCAATGTAGACAGAGGTTTGCAGCTGTTTAGTTAGGTATTTTCCTAAGAATATTTCATATTATTATAGAAAAAACCCTCTACAAAATAAAAGCAAAGAAACAACTGCAGAAATTAAAAAGGGGACTGGGAAAATGGAGAGTAAATCTTCGTTAAAAGAACATTTGTGTCAATTAGAGGAGACTTTGTTAAAACCTGAAATCCGTACATCTCCTGAAGAACTTTCAAAATTGTTGAAAGATGATTTTTTTGAGTTCGGAAGTTCAGGTAACGTATGGTATAAAAGGGATTGCATTGGAGATGAGGGGATTGGCGTTGGAACAATGACATTAAGTAATTTTGAAATACATCAATTGTCTGAGGATACAGTGTTAACTACCTATCGAATTTATAATGAAATAAAAATGGAACATACATTACGAAGTTCAATCTGGAAATATAGAAATGGTAGATGGCAAATGTTTTTTCATCAAGGTACAAAAACAAAATAGCCCCTTTAATCTTATTCAACTAAACTGCGCAATTGTTCATAAAAGAGCTGTGAGAATCACTCTTTTTTTAATGCAAAATAAACGGGCAGGAAAGCTGAATTAATGGAAACTTTCCCCTTTTTAATTCGTATAAATAGTAACAAGAAATAAAGTTGTCCTTGGGAGGTCTGAGGGTGGATTACGGATTATTGGTTATTGGAATCGCTCTTTTACTTGTGTCGTACTTAGTAGCTGTGAAAAAGCAAACATGGTTGTTAGCTGGATTAAATGAAAAAATGATTTAAAAAAAGTCTTTGTTAGGTACAATAACAGGTGGAGTTTTTTTTCTACCGTTAGATTGTTAGTAGTCATCAATAGTTTTATTGACTATCCTTTTGAAGTAATGGTTCTTATAATTGCTATGTTGGTTTTATTAACAATTGTGTACGTATTTATCAATAGAAGGTTACTTCATTAATTCAACTAACGGTGATCTACGTCCTTACCTGGAGCTGTTTGGCAGCTCCTTTTGGAACTAAAGGGGCAAGCTAGCATTAAAACAATATTTTGTGCTCTTGCAGTAAAAGAACGTTGATTAATGGTTTAATTTAGTAATGATTGAACCAGTTAAAGAATAGATAATAGTTTCATTGTTTTTTTTACGATTAGCTCTATTAAAACTTGAGAGGAGGGAAATTCAATGAAAAGAGAATTTCCTATAATTGAAACAAGAAGATTAATCTTACGAGAAGTAATAATAGAGGATGCTAAAGATATGTTTAAATATCTATCCGATAAAGATGTTGTGAAACCTATGGGGTTAGTACCTTGCCAAACAGTAGAAGACGTATGGGATGAAATTAGGTGGTACAAATCTATATACGAAGAAGGTACAGGAATTAGATGGGGAATTACACTAAAAAATTCTGGTAAGGTAATAGGAAGTTGTGGTTTTCTTAATATGCTTACCAAACATTATCGAGCTGAAGTTGGATATGAATTAAGCAAAGATTACTGGGGAAAAGGGATAGCTAGTGAAGCATTGGAAGCCGTTGTTAAGTATGGTTATCGTCACTTTCAGTTAGAAAGAATTGAGGCTCTAATTGAACCTGCTAATCTCCCATCACAAAAACTAGTAGAAAAGCAAGGCTTTAGAAGAGAGGGCTTGCTGAGACATTATGAATTTACATGTGGTAAATTCGATGATTTATATATGTACTCAATCATAAAAGAAGATCTCACTCTTATTTAAAACAACATTTCCTTTAAATTAATACATGGCTTTGTGAACTAATGTACTTATTGAGCTAAAGGGGTAGATTTGTTAAAGAGCAATACTTACTAAGATAATGGTAGGATGAAAAAGTGGGGAGTTCGATGAATTGAAACAATGAAGTTATTTGAAAATTTCGTGTATTTAACCCGTGCACTTATCGTCAAATGACAATAAAGTTTTTCAAGGTTTGTTGTGACATTCTTGTAACATAGATTTACTACAATATGTTGTGAGGTGATCATATGAGGAATGAAAGTAAGATAAAAGTATCAAAGAAGATTTATAGAAGTGTGATGTTTTTGATTTGTATATTCGTTCTATTTGTTTCAGGGTGCAGTGCGTTGGAAGAGAAAGATGAAAAAGATGAAAAAGGAATTACAAAAATTGCTTTTTGGGATGAGCAGAGAAAAGGAACAAATTTTATGAATTCCACATCTTTACCGGGTAATTATGAAGCAGCAAAAGAATTTAACATTGAATACATTCGTTTAGCTCCGGATAAATGGGCGAAGGATAGAGACTTTTTATTTAATGATCAGGCTGATGCTAATCCTAATAAGGATTTCTTAATAGGGAATGCCGATCAATATGAAGGTATCGTTGAAGAGGATTTTACTAAGTTGAAAGCGGAACTGGATGCGGCTTACTAGCGTGGGTCAAAAGTTGTGCTGACGGTCCTGAGTCTACCGGGCAATCGATGGAGACAGTTTAACGATTATAAAAATGATGATCGCATTTGGCAGGATTTCAGTTACCATGAACAATCAGCTCAGTTTTGGAAAGACCTTGCGAGTAGGTTGAAAGATCATCCAGCTATTATTGGTTATAATCTTATCAATGAACCGCACCCTAAAACGGCTACAGGGTTTAATGATTTTTGGACAGAGGACTATCATGCATGGTACAGCAAAGTTGAAAACACAGCTGCGGATTTAAATAAGTTATATGAAACGATTGTGCAATCTATTCGAACAGTAGATTCTGAAACGCCAATCATATTGAATTCAGGTCTGTATTCGACTCCTTGGGCATTTCAATATTTGAAACCAATGAAAGACGATAAAGTGTTATATGCTTTCCATATGTACGAGCCTTACGAAATGACCAGCCAAAATCGAAGAAAAGGCTTTACGTATGAGTACCCTGGCAAAGTAAAAGTTGGTGAAGAACAGACAGAAAAAATGTTCAATAAAGAAGCACTGCAACAATTTTTAGAACCTATTGAAAAGTGGGCGGAAGAACATAATATACCGGCTAATCGCATCATTGCAGAAGAATTCGGCATTAATCGGATGGTAAAAGGATCGGATCAATATTTATCAGACTTAATTTCCATTTTTGATGAGTATGGCTGGCATTGGGCTTTCTATGCTTTCCGTGAAGATACGTGAGAAGGCATGGATTATGAATTAGGTGATCAGCCGCCTAAGTGGAAATACTGGGAGGCATTAGAGAATGGTAAAAGACCGAACCGAGAAGACATACAGGTAGATAATCAGATTTGGAATACATTAAAGCAAGAACTTAAGAAGTAATAGGCATCATTATGAAATAGTAGGTGAAACCTATAAAATGGTTTTCACCTTTTTGTTTTGAATGAAATAAAGTGGATTTGTGAGGAGAAAGGAGATAAGCGGCTTGAACATTTTAATTGCCGATGATGAGAAGCAAATGACAATCATCTTAAAGACATATTTTGAGAAAGAGGGATTCACTGTTTTTGCCGCCAATGATGGAGAAGAAGCGCTCGACCTTTTTTTCTCCGAGAAAGTCGATCTTGCGGTGTTGGATTGGATGATGCCGAAGATGAGCGGCATAGAGGTTTGTCAAGAAATCAAGAAAACAAGTTTGGCAAAGGTTGTTATGCTAACAGCGAGGTCTTCTAACGATGATGAATTCAGTGCTTTGGATATTGG
>NZ_JBFUIB010000205.1:0-6221 GCF_056402095.1 Peribacillus sp. P4_C12 | reverse complement strand
CCTGTAAAAATGCATCCTGCCCTGTCATCATTCGCCCAATATTAATCGGGTGGAATCCATCAACATCCTTTTCAGGGGAAATCGCTTCAATGATCGCTTTTTCCTGAATATGTCCAGGCAATGGTAGCTGCACCAAAATACCATGAATGCTATCATCCTGGTTTAATTCATCAATGTTCTGAATTAATTCCTCCTGAGTTAAATCTCCAGGCTTTTTAATCAATACAGAATGCATTCCTAAGTCCTCACAGGCTTTTTGCTTATTGCGCACATAGGTTTGTGAAGCTTGATTGTCACCGACTAAAATAACTGCCAAACCTGGTACAATATTTTTTTCACGTAATTGTTGAACTTCCTTACTGATTTCCTGTCTAACTGCCTCTGCAATTTCTTTACCATTAATGATTTGAGCTGACATGTGTAATATTTCCTCCCAAGTTAATTTTGCTAAAGAAATTGCTGAGATTACCCTTTTTTAAAGGGCAGCTGCTTTAACCGATTTTCACCTTAACCTTGGATAAAACGGCATTCACAAAGCTGCTCGATTGATCATCACCGAATTTCTTAGCAATTTCAATAGCTTCATTCATAGCAACACTTACAGGAACATCTTCACTGTGAACCATTTCATAAACCGCGATACGCAGTAAATTCCGATCAATGTTCGCTAATCTTTCCAACGTCCAGTTCTCTAAATTGTCCCTGATCATTCCATCAAGTTGTTCACGATTTTCCGTAATCCCAGTAACTAATTTTTTGAAATATTCATCAGTAGGAGCGCCATTCAGAACGCTTTCCATTGCTTCTTCTGCATCTGACTTGGCGATATCTATCTGATATAGTGCTTGAAGGGATTTTTCACGGGCTACTCTTCTTTTCATAATCTTACTCCTTTAACATCTACTATTATATATGAAAATGCTAGAACAAACGAACATTAAATAACTTTTTTTCGAAAATATTAAGATTTTTGCTGTTTTTTTTCAAGGTTTAGCTAAATTTCACTAATATTAAGGTCAAAAGACCCTCACTCACCTATTATTCATAACATTTTTTCCAAGGTGCTTTTAAGTTAAATTGAAAACCTTATATATGTTTAATTCACAACAGAGATGTATACATTTCGAAAGTGTCAAAAAGCTCTTGCCTAGCTTTCATGCTCATATTTCATCTTTTACACTCTAACAGAAATCACCCTTGAATTAAAGGGAAACTTCCAGACACCGCCTTATTATGTTCATTTAACGTAATATTATAAGCAGGCTTTTTATACGAACGTAATCGATGGGGTAAAAAGAAAAAAACAAAAACCCGGCCTATTGCCGGGTTTTTGCAGGTGTAAGTTGAATGATGCTAATTACACTTCTTGTTCGTAATCCGCTTCCTGTTTTGCGTTTTCAAATGCTATACCGACAACATGAATGTTCACTTCGCCCGCGTCGATAGCGGTCATATTTAATAAAGCTTCACGAATGTTGTCTTGTACTTCCTGCGCAACTTTCGGAATAGAAACACCAAATTTCATGACACAATAAAGCTCGACTTTAATTGTTTCTCCAGTTAAGTCTACTTTAACACCTTTACCGTGGTTCTTTTTGCCAAGCTTTTCAACTACGCCAGTAGCAAAATTCCCGCGCATATGTGCGACACCTTCAACTTCCGATGCAGCTATACCCGCGATTACCTCTATCACCTCAGGCGCAATCTCCACTCTGCCTAGTCCACTATTGTAATCATTCATTTCGAGTAATTGGCCTTCCATTTCACTCATTCAAAGCACCTCCTGTCTTCCTTTACATTATGAGTTCATTACGTCATATATTTCAAGGAATTTGGTATTAAATTCTCCAGAAACAAATTGGTCATGCTGAAGTAACTTAATATGGAAAGGAATTGTAGTATTGATTCCCTCAATGACAAACTCACCTAGAGCACGTTTCATTTTCTCAATTGCCTCTTCCCTTGTCGGTGCATGGACAATTAATTTAGCAATCATAGAATCGTAATATGGCGGTATCGTATACCCAGGATATGCTGCAGAATCAACACGTACTCCGTAGCCACCTGGCGGTAAATACATTTGAATTTTACCGGCAGAAGGCATAAAGTTTTTCTCTGGATTTTCGGCATTGATCCGGCATTCGATTGACCAACCGTTAAATGTAACATCTTCTTGTGAAAGAGAAAGTTTGTCACCTGAAGCAACTTTGATTTGTTCTTTAATCAAATCTACACCTGTGACCATTTCTGTAACTGGATGCTCAACCTGGATACGTGTATTCATTTCCATAAAATAGTATTTTCTATTCACATAGTCATAAATAAATTCAACTGTACCAGCACCAGAGTAGTTAACAGCAAGAGCAGCCGTAACTGCAGCCTGCCCCATTTCCGCACGCATTTCACCATCAAGTGCAGGAGAAGGAGTTTCTTCAACCAGTTTTTGCAAACGTCGTTGTACCGAACAATCACGCTCTCCTAAATGGATTGCATTCCCATGATTATCAGCCATGACTTGAATTTCAACGTGACGGAAGTCTTCGATGAATTTTTCAATATACACGCCTGGATTTCCAAAAGCTGTAGCAGCTTCCTGTTGCGTAATGCTAATGCCTTTAATAAGATCTTCTTCCGTTCTAGCGACCCGGATACCTTTACCGCCGCCACCGGCTGTAGCTTTAATGATGACAGGGTAGCCCATTTCATTAGCAAGGGCTACACCCTCATCAGTATCTTTAATAATTCCTTTAGAACCAGGAACAATCGGTACACCAGCTTTGCGCATGGTTTCCCTTGCTACGTCCTTTGTCCCCATTTTATTGATTGCTTCGGGACTAGGACCGATGAATATGATATTACATTCACGGCAAAGCTCTGCAAAGTCAGCATTTTCGGCAAGGAATCCATAACCAGGGTGAATAGCATCCGATCCTGTTTTCTTGGCTGTGCTGATAATGTTCGTTGTATTTAAATAACTGTCTTTTGATAATTTAGGACCGATGCAATAAGCTTCGTCGGCAATTTGAACATGTAATGCTTCTTTGTCGGCTTCTGAATAGACCGCTACAGTTTCAATACCTAATTCCTTGCATGCCCGGATAATTCGGACTGCAATTTCCCCACGATTGGCAATTAATACCTTTTTGATCATTTAGAAACAGCTCCTCATTCCGGCTTTACTAAAAATAATGGTTGACCATATTCTACAAGTTGGCCTTCTTTTACAAGAACCTCTACAATTTCACCGCTTACTTCGGCCTCAATTTCATTGAAAAGTTTCATAGCTTCTACGATACAAACAATAGAATCTGCTGTAACTTTATCCCCTGCTTTCACGTATGCAGCAGCATCCGGAGATGGAGATTGGTAGAAAGTTCCCACCATTGGAGAAGTGATTTTATGTAAATTTTCTTGCTCAGTTACAGCAGCAGTTGGCTTAGCTGGTTCAACAGCTTTTGGCGCTGCATGGGCAGGCGCTGCTACAGGCTTAACTTCAACAGCTGCTTTAGCATGAACAACTTCTGGAGCAGCCGCTGGGTGTCCTACTGATTCTGTTTCAGGTTTCTTTAGTTTAATTTTTGTTCCTTCATTTTCATAAACGAATTCACTGATGTTAGATTGATCGACTAGCTTAATAATTTCACGAATTTCTTGCACTTTCATTTGTGGCACCCCTTGTCTAATTTGATATTAATTTTTTGAGGCAATATTTTATGTACCTTTTAACTTTAGCATGTCCATACCTTGTCCAATTCTTCACAATGAAGCCGCTTTCTAAACCAGAAAGCGATTGACTGAATAAATACCTCGTCTGTATTATAACAGAAATTTCACTTTCTTAAAATATTGTTATCTTTAGAGGACTGAAAAGTTTATGACCAGCTTCTAACATCATACAATATTAGCTTATAAAAATTCAATGATAGATTAGTTGCAACTCGATATCTATACTCCTATATTACACCTTTATTATAAGATTGTGAATATTTTTTGATTTAAAAATTGTAAGCGTTTTCTAGATTGTTTCACCAAATTACCTAAGAAAATCAGCTAAAAATTTACATTAATTACTTTTCTAGAATATTACGAAAGTTCAATATCACTATTTCTATTTGAATTACCGGAATCAATTTACACCAAAAAACCTTTTTCCCCAAAGTTTCCCAGTTGTTTTATGCTGATAAAAAACAAAAAAAAAAGTCCCTTTTTTCTAAAAAAGAGGACCCTTCTAATTTTTTTTATTTATAAACTGTTGTGTATCAGCTCTTTTTTTAGAATGTATGATTACTTTTCTGGTTGGAAATCCACAACTACATTTTGAGCATCATCCACTTCTTTACGTACGAGGCGTATAATGTTATTGGCCTCTGTTTTTGATTGTTTATCAGCTTTGACACTCACTTTTACATCCGTTCCATCGACTCGCACGAGTGCGGCATTATAATCCATGGCCACAATTAGGTTTTCGATGATATTTTCCTTTACTTTTGTCTCGCTTAATTGCTCGATTTTCGCATATGCATCTTCTCTTTCCTCAGCTGATAGTTCTGTATTGCCCATCTTCACAGTCAATTCTTCATTCAACTTTGCCCGTTCATCTTCAATCTGCATCCTTAATGATTCGAACTCATCGCCTGATGCTATGGTTACAGAAGAACCAGCAGCATTCTTAGAAGAGGTCTCTTTATCACTCTTAGTTTCTCCCTTGCTTTCTGTTTTACTTTCTGCTTTGCTTTCCGTTTTACTCTCTGTTTTACTTTCTGTCTGTTCAGTGGCTGTCATATCAGCAGCATTTTCTTCAGGAGCGGTTAAATAATAGACAGACAGTACCACTACCAGACTTAGCATAGTCAATAACCAAACGGTTTGTTTTTTTAATAACATGTAGATTTTCCCCCTTATTTTTTAGGCATAACAGATACCCGGTGACTTGGTACATCAAGTGAGCGAGTGACAGCTTCGATAATCCACTTCTTTATTTGAATATTTTCGGCCCCTTTAGCGACCACTAGGACCCCTCGTACACTAGGTTTTTTTGTTTCTGAAATGATTGGTCCTTCTTTTTCACCGCTTTTGATCAAGACTAGCTGCTCATCAACAGATGTGTCTTCAACCGTTCTTTTACCGCCTTCCTGGTCAGTTTCTTCAGTTACTTGTTTTTGAGTGACTTTATTTCTTTCGTATACTTTTTTCTCGGATGCATCCACGTAGATTACGACTTTTACATCATCGACACCCGCGATGGATTCAAGCGCTTCCTTCATTTCATTCTGAAGATATATTTCATAATCTTTTGTCGTCTTGAATTCGGATTTATTCTTCTGGCCGAATGTTTCTACATCTCCATCATCATCCTGTTTATTATTGAATACCGTCTTTACTTCGGATGTTTGTCCAGTCTGGTTGGTGGTTAACAAATTCCCTGCCATCATAATTCCTGCTCCCAAAAGGACAACTATTAGAGCATAGACATACAGGGAAGGTTTTTTTTCTTTAGGCTCTTTTTGGTCAGGGTCTTTATTTACAAGTTTTTGCAGCCAGGATAATGGACCTTTGTCTTTATTCAATACTCAGTCACTTCCTTTCCCCGGCGATTTCAATGATCTCTTTGTCGACAGACCAACTTGTTGCCAGAAACCTTTTGACAGCATCCAGATTGGCATCATCGGATGAAGACGGTCTCTCTGCATTAATATCAATTTTCGCTACTGCCTCTATCTCCGAGTCTTCTTTCCCTTCTGCCTTTTCCAATGATATGGTTATGTTTTGCAAGTCATCAATGCTTGGTTCTTCCTCATTCTTGACTCCTACATCAATTGAACTAATCTTCATGTTATAATCCACCATCAGCTCCTCTTCTACTTCTGCCTGTAAGTCAACAGCCATTTGTTTTAAAATATATGCACCCTGGGTAGCTTGTATTTCTTTTTTCTTCATTTCTGTCAAATTTCCTAAATCTTTTTTTTTCTGATCTTCAAATTCACTTGTAGCCGCTGACAGAATTTCGTCGAAATCCTTATTGAATAATCCCAATATAGGAGTGATGATAATCGCAATCAGTAAAAGTCCGATTACCATTTTGGCATATTTCTGTAAAGCTGAATTGGGAAGGAGCATATCGATTACAGTAGCCAGCAATACAAATACGATAATATTGGATACCCAGCCAGCTAAAAAACTCACCAAGCCCTCCTCCTTTCTAACGAACCATCAGTGTAATG
>NZ_JBFUIB010000204.1:0-6287 GCF_056402095.1 Peribacillus sp. P4_C12 | reverse complement strand
GTCCTTGTGCATTCGAAAGAACGGTACTGAAAATCAAATAAATAAATCCTGCTAGACAATAGAGTACCAATGGTTCATAGGTTGTTGCGGTAATTTGCTGAGCAACTCTAAACATTTCAGTCACCGTAATGGTAGCGGCCAACGATGTATCCTTTACCAAGCTAATAAAACTGTTTGCCAAAGGCGGGACAGATACCCTTGTTGCCTGAGGGAGAATAATTCTTTTTAATGCCTGCGGATAGCTCATCCCAATAGAATAAGCCGCCTCCCATTGACCTTTGGAAATGGAGAGTATAGCCGCACGAATAATCTCTGAGTTGTAGGCGCCAACGCTAAGAGTAAAACCGATAATAGCCGACGGTAACGGGCCAATCGTTATACCAATACTTGGAAGTCCATAAAAAATAATAAACAACTGAACAAGCAGCGGTGTTCCTCTAACCACCCATACATAAAATCTTGCAATAACGTCCAGAAGTTTAATTCCCGAGATTCGAGCTAATGCTGTAAGTAAAGCAAGAAGGAGTCCCAGAAAAAAGGATACTAATGTCAAGGGAACCGTAAACGCAACCCCAGCTTTTAACATTGGGAAAAAGGAATTTACAATGATGTCAACAATTCGGTCCATTCTTTCGTCAGCAAACATGTAGACCCCTCCCTATTTTGAAACATCTTTTCCAAAGTATTTTTGTGAAATACTTAAATATTTACCATCCTTCATCATGTCAGAAAGCGCTTTATTTACGGCCTCTACCAATTCTTTATTCCCTTTTCTCATCATGACTCCCATTTTTGCCGGTTCATCAAGTTCTGCGACGGATTTAACTGGTGCATCAGGCTTTTGCTTTTTGAAATCAAGGTAGGAAAGTCCGTCATTTACAGCCGCATCCGCACGTTTTGAAAGTAATAAATCAATGGATTGATTATAACCTTCTACTCCAACGATCTCAGCACCATAAGATTCTGCTATATCTTTATAGTTACTAGTTAATGTCTGAGCCGATTTTTTTCCTTTCAAATCTTCAAATGATTTAATCGTATTATTCTCTTTGTGAACAATTAAGAAAGGTTTTGACATAATATACGGCTCTGAAAAATCGTATTTTTTCTGGCGGTCAGGAGTAATTCCTACATTATTAGCAATAATATCGAACCGCTTTGAATCGAGTCCTGCGAACATACCGTCCCATTGGGTTTCAATGAATTCTGGTTTCACACCAACTCTTTTTGCTACTTCCTCCGCGATTTCAACATCAAAACCGGTTAACTTCCCTGAAGAATCATGGTAACTAAAAGGTGCAAAGGTTCCTTCTGTTCCAATTTTAATGGTCCCATTCGATTTAATTTGCTCTAGCAAATCCTTACCCTCATCTGCCTGTTTACCTGGTTGACTTGCTGCCTGATTTTCGGGCTTTCCGCATGCAGATAATAGAAGTGCTACGAGTATCGAAAAAGCGATTATGATGAAACTCTTTTTCATAAATAATTCCCCCCTATATTTTTTAAAAAATGGATGATTTGCAGAATTCTAGTTTCACTATTCTGTATAATTCTAATATTCTGTAAATTTAATCTATATTTTTCAAACGCACTCCACCTCCTCCTTTTCGTTATCATATTATGCAAGAGTTATGCCAAAATAAAATCCTTGTTAATTCAACATTCCTACTATCGAACTAGTTGAGAAATTCCCATTTCCGCGACGAAAATAGTGATAACCTACCGCTGCGTACTGTTTTTCGGATTCCCAAATTTGAAAAAAATATTTCCAAATATTCGAAATATCCCCCACGGAGAC
Source organism: Peribacillus sp. P4_C12 (assembly GCF_056402095.1). Taxonomy (NCBI): domain Bacteria; kingdom Bacillati; phylum Bacillota; class Bacilli; order Caryophanales; family Bacillaceae; genus Peribacillus; species Peribacillus sp. P4_C12. Next base: position 4,489 of record NZ_JBFUIB010000204.1, on the reverse strand, counting down.
GAAAAAAGATTGCAAATAAAATTTGCAATCTTAGGTAAAGAGATCAAACTTTTAGATTGTATCGTTCTAGCTTACGATAAAGTGTCGATAAACTAAATTTCAATTCTTCCGCTACTTTTTCCTTATCTTTTCGATCTTGACCACCTAAGAAGAAACGTTGGATAATGGATTTTTCATATTCGGCCACCGTCTCATCTAAACTTAACCCTCCGGTATGAATAGGTGCTTGAAATTGGTACAATTAATCCGGAAGATCATGAAAGCCAAGTACATCCGATTCTGCCATATTCACCATATACTCCACAACATTTTCCGTCACAGCTTTATAGAACATGGATTTAATTCTTTACAAGACTGATAGATCATTTCAAAAGGCGATCTAGATCGTTTAATTCAACACAAGAAAAGGCAATCCGAAGGTCCGTCTTTGCAAGGGAGATCGTTCCTACTCCATACTGATTGAGCAAATGGACCCTTAGTGTTTCAGCATCGGAATGCTTGATGCGAAGGCATACGAAATATCCTGAGTTGAAGGGATAGGGTTCAAATTCATCCGCAAATTTCCCGTCTGCTAAAATTTCCTTGACCCGTTTGGCCCTGTCTTCCATTACTGTATTTTTCTCGTTGCGCTGCATTTCGAATTCGGGATTTAATAAGGCATCCAAAATGATTGTTTGGGAAAGGTGCGGACTGCATGAGATCGTACTTCGAATAGAACCCATCGCCTTTTTCTCCAACGCTTCTAAAACCAGAGGATCTTGAATTCCAAATGTGAGAAACCCAACACGAAAACCCCAAGCATACTCTTCTTTCGTTGCCCCATCAATTTTAATCGGGAGGACACGTGGGTGTAATTCTACTAAACGAGCAAATATAGATTCCTTGATTGAATCTTCGTAAAATAATCCAAAATATGCATCATCCATAACAGCAACAATATTAACCCCAAGATCCGCTGCCTGCTTAATGGCTTCAAGAATTCCTTCTGCCTCTTTTTCCGTTGGAGTATATCCGGTAGGATTATGCGGAAAATTAAGCACAAGAATCGCTTTACCATTTTTGCAGGATAAAAGGGCCTCCAGCAACCCTTCAACATTAAATTCGTTAGCTTTCGTAAATAAAGGATAAGTCACGGTCTCGCTGCCATGGCGGACGTTGAAGAGAATCTGATAATTATCCCAATATTTATCCGGCAAGATAATTGAATCGCCTTTTTCCACAAAAAGGTCGGATACAATACTCAGGCCATGGGTCAGCCCGCTCGTCACAATCGGGATGCCGAATACCTTTTCTTCAAGTGAAGGATTATCCTTTAGAAGCTTTTTTCTCCAAACCTCACGCAGCTCCGGTTTTCCTGCAGGCGGTGCATAGGGATACAGATCTTTCGGATCGTAGGCGGAGAGGTTTTTATGAATCACATCTATATAAATGGGGTGTCCACCCTATGTAGCCATCCCGATTGTTGAATTGAAAATGTCCGCTTTCCCCCTTGCTTCTCCTGCTTGGCTGACAATTCCTTTTGGGAAATACAAGGATTTTCCTAACAATGAAAACATCTCATATACTGGTTTATTCCGTTCTTCAATAACATGATTTAATTCTAAAGCCAATGGGTTTAGCATTTTATCCCCCCTCTTTTTCTAGTTGGATTTTTCCAGATCATATTTAAGCTAAACGCTCAACAAATCTCCCGGTTTAATCCTATCCCCGGCTTGATTATCCCCGCCCGACCGTACCCCAGAAGCCGCACCGTTATTCTAATGCCATTTCGAGATCCTTCCATATATCTTCTACATCTTCAATTCCAACCGAAAAACGAACGAGTCCATCATAGAGACCTGCTTTTTCTCTTTCTTCTTTAGGGATTATCGCATGTGTCATCGAAGCTGGATGTTGAATTAATGTACCTACATCCCCTAGGGAAACTGCTAAAGTACTCAATTTTACTGAATTCATAAGTTTAACGCCTTTTTCGTATCCCCCCTTCAAGACAAAAGAAATCATTGCTCCAGGACCTTTCATTTGTTTCTCCATGATATTTTTATCTTCAAAACTTGCTAGTCCTGGAAAATAAACCTTCTCTATAGCCTTATGTTTTTCCAAGCGTTCAGCCAAAATTTGTGCATTTTCTTGTGAGCGGTCCATGCGAATGTGCAATGTACGTATCCCTTGAAAGAGAAGCCAGGCATCCATAGGGGCCAAATTTGCTCCCATAGTCTTCTGCACTTCTTTTCTCATCGGATCAATAATTTCCTTGCTGGAAATCACTAGTCCGCCAATAAGATATCCATGACCCGACAAATATTTCGTTGCACTGTGGACAACAATATCAATGCCGCATAGCATAGGATTTTGTAAATATGGGGACAAAAACGTATTATCAACAATAGTCAAGATACCCTTTTGCTTAGCGATCGCCGCTACACTCTTCATATCCACTAAGGAAAGCGTGGGATTAGAAGGAGTTTCAAAGTAGACCACTTTCGTTCTATCTGTAATGTGTGGTTCAAGCTCTTCCCCTGTCTTAAACGGTACAAATGTTACATCAATTCCAAATTTCTTTACTGTTTTGGATAGAAATGCGTGCGTCGCCCCATACAACGCTGTGTGTGCAACAACGTGATCTCCTGCCTGCAAAACACCTAAAAGGCAGCCAGTTATGGCAGCCATTCCAGATGAGAAAGCCAAACATCCTTCACCAAATTCCAATGCCGCTACCTTCTCTTCCAGTTCTCTTACATTTGGATTTCCCAGGCGTGAATACATAAATCCTGGATCTTCTCCTGCGAAGCGTTGTGCTCCTACTTCTGCATTATCAAAAACAAATGTTGAAGTCATATAAACAGGGGAGATGTGTGAGCCATGCCCTGGATCTTTATTTACTTTTACTAGTTTTGATGAATAGTTCATTATTATTACGCCTCCTAATCTTAGTAATCTGAAATGATACCGTTTTTATTTCTTCCTTTAAGTTGTATACAAATCTTTATATGCAAAAGTTATGCCAATTCTGTAAACCTTATAAAATCAACAGTTTTAATATTAAAATTCTTTATTTATTTTCACTTTTGCCAAGGTGCACTGCAAAACATAGTAATTATCGACTTACCACTTTAGCAATATTGATAATATTTTTCTAAAATTGGAAAGAATTTAGCTACCCTTCTAACTTCTTGGTATTTCATTTTGCAGACAAGTCACTGTTCCTTCTCCTGCACTACCTAAGAAAAAGAACCATGCTCAAATATTGAACTGTGCCTCCTCTTTTGTTCCATCTGTTTGCGTAATGGTGTAGGTTCTATTTCCATTTTTCTCAAGCGTTAAATAATCACCACCAGCAGCTAAATACCCCACACCTATCTTTTGTCCAAAGATGTGTCGCGTATTATCTTCATCGATCAGTGTAATGGGACCAGTTCCACCATCCACAAGTCTCTTTTCAACTTTACTAGTCCATCCATAACCAAACATTCCCGTAACATGGGATTTTCGATTGTTATACGTACGAGTCATACTTACTGGTATGCCACGTCCTGGAATCGATAAATCATTTTTCTGATAAACTAAATTTCCATTTGCAGAATTTACACCATCCAATGAAAGCGGTTAAATTTACTTACAGCGACCACTTCAGAAGCATTGACACTACGCATACTATTCCCCCATYTCACATCTAATCTTCCCTAGAAAGTAAACAAAATACCAATGTTCGTCTATATAGAACTTTGAAATTTTCAGAATTTTATTTCCCCTTTTAGATTGCATAAAAAAAGGGTGCCTCAGGTTAAAGCTCCTGAAACACCCTCGAATTCTATTATTATCAGAGATTATCTTTTTTATTTTTTCTCAGAGGCAGCTGTATCACAGCTGTGGCAGTTGTGATTGTGTGTATAAAGTACACTTACTTTTTCATCTTCAAAATGATCAATCGTGCTATTGCATGTTTGACAAACGATAGTTCCCATTTTTACAACCCCTTCCTCTATATTGTATGCATTAATGATTAAATGTAACCGCTTTATATGCATTATAATATAACACATTTATAATTTCAAGCTATAAAGTATAACATATATATTTTTCCCATAAATTCATTTAATTTAATGCCTTTGATTTATTTCTCTCTGGATTGCAGCCCGCTTAAAATTGTTAGTAGGACGGAGTCTCCAAGCTGCACGGTAGGCTGCTTCATTTTATCATGAAGCATTCAAACGTCTCTTCCATTCTCCATATAAAACTAGCTGGATAAAGGTCAGGGTATTCGAAGTCGTTTAGCTTGTTCTACTATCTTAAAGGTATATAACCACCATACAAAGGATTATGAGCAAATACCGCTAGCAGTTTGCCAAATAGGATCATCAATGTTTCATGTGACTCCAGTTCATACAGTTTTTTCATGATAGCATCTATAGGCTGCCTTGCCTATTCCTCCATAAACAACAAGCTCTTTCGGTTCCAAGATTATACATAGGATTCTAATAGCCGCTTC
>NZ_JBFUIB010000203.1:0-6297 GCF_056402095.1 Peribacillus sp. P4_C12 | reverse complement strand
GGATATTATTGATGCGGGCGGAATGGTGATAAACGGTACGGATTCACCGCTTGTAACGATTGGTTTTAGTACGCATGCAGAACTTATGGCTATGACAGAATATGGAATGACTCCATATGAAGCATTACGTACTGCCACGTATTACCCAGCGAAAAAGATGGGTGTTGAGGACGATCTAGGTACCATTGAGCCAGGAAAGATTGCAGATCTTGTATTTGTGAAGGGTAACCCTTTACAAGATATAAAAGATACCGTTAACGTCCAGATGGTTATGAAAGATGGTAAAGTATATTCAATCGATGACATTATCGCTCCATTTAATAAATAATAGATGTTTATTGTTTGGATTAGAATCGTTTAATTGAATCAAGGTGGCCAATATCGGTCACCTTGATTTTTTTGTAAAAGGATCAAATAGTACGTTTTTTGTCTTAAAAATATTCTTTTTGTTTTACTGCCCAGAAAGTCATCATATTTGTATACATGGTAAGGTATCCATTATTTCAACTTAAAAATCCTTAGCGTGGTTTTTTCGCGTTTTGCTGGTGGTACCCTGGTAGGACCCCTTTATATATAATGAAAAAACAGTTTTATGTATACTTTCTTGAATAACAGTTTAAATAAAACAATTAATAAGAATTGAAAATACTAAAAGCCCTTGTTTTTATCAAAGGCTTTTTTTGTTTATAAAAAGTGTACTTTTAGCGAGAAAACTACTTTCAGAATGGAAAATCTTCTTTCTCACGTTCTGAATACGGTAGAGGATTTTCTTCGATATTAAAAATTTGAGGAGTCCATGTTTCATAACCAATGTCATTTATGATACCTTGTTTGAACTCTACTAAATAAAGCCAATCTGTGAATTCAATAGGAACATAATTACGAATTGTTTGGCTAAATGGCGGATCAACTAAATAGCTTTCATGGTCTGGTCCGCAGAAAAGAGTATAATTTTTCTCTCCTGTGAGACTGCTTTTATAGCAAATTCCTTCAAAGCCTTGTTTTCTTAAGTATTCTGATAACAACTGTGTAGAGAGATATTCAATAGGAGCTTCCATATCTGTTACAGGTCTAGATATCTCACTGGAAAAATCGCGAAAAAACATCATGTTTAAATATATATCCTGACTATATTCCTCAGAAAATATACTTGGTATCTTAGTTTCAGGCTCGATAGTTAAATCAAGAAGTTTTAATTCTTTGCGAGTTTTGAAACTGCCCATAATATACTTATCATTAAAACCTGCACGTACCTCTGCTAGACAAGTCTTTTCATCATTACTACAATAAAAATAAGATATACCTACGGGATTCATTCGTAAAGGCTTAGATAAAACAACTGGAGGAGGACCACATTCTTTTAGAAACGAATTAATATCTGATTTAATACGATAACCAGGATCAAGACGTGCTCTATGAACGAGACTATTAGCTGGAAGTTTAATAGTCATTTTTGTTATCGTATTTTTAATATCCTCCAATAGTACCTCTCTACTTATATCACCTAAGTCAAAAAAGCGATTGTTGTGTTTAACTGTCATTTTAAATTCAGCCCAACTCATAACAGATGAACTGTAAGGATAATCTTGTGATGCGTCTATATGTACCAGGTTAACCTCACCATTTTCCCATAAATCTTCATCCCCCTTTGAAATATCTCGGTAGTCGGGAGCACTATATTCAAACAAATCATTTAATAAAGATTCATCATTACTATTTGAAAAAATATCTTCTTGGAATAGTCTTGTTTTTGCAGTTTCTGTTAGTAAATATACAAGATCGCTATTTTGCTCATCTATATGCCAGAAAAATTCAGAATCAAGAACCTGATACTTTTTAAGTAGGCATTTCTTTATAAAGACCCCCACTACTTCTATATCAGATATATGAACATGGTCAGATTCACAGTATGAGCACTTACCTATTTTATTTTTATTGGTTATAAAACTACGAATATGAACATCTTTAAAACATTCTTTACAGCAGTACAAAAAATCACCCCTCTATAATTGTGAAATTCAGTCATTTGAAAATTGACTGAGTTGCTATTAATATTGGATTAGGTTACATACCTCGGAAAGAGAAATGACACGTTATGCTGATCAACAGAAATAGAAAAAGTTTTGCGAAGCTTAGTGCTTTCAGGCTCATTAATCACTCCTTAATTAAGATTTAACATTATTATAGTCTATAAAATTGAATTTTTTTGGAGGTTTCACTATTTAATGTGCACATAAAGGAATTTGCATCTTTTTTATAGATTTCTTGAAATTTCATTTCAAACGTCCTGATAAAAAAGTTGCTCTTACTATATCAAGAGGCGGCGTATAATAGAGGCAAGATTAAGCTACATACATATGACAGTGCCGCCGGGTGTGAGTAGGTATGAGTAATGGCACAGGAGGTTCTAAAAAGAATAAGCCAAATGATGCAAACCATGTGAATGCGGAGACGAAGGCCTATCAAAGACGAATAACCAAGAGCATAATACATCGAAGAAAATATAAGGGGAAGATTCAGTAGAGACTTTTTTTCGATTCCACTATAAATTCCCTGGTCATATAACTCATTCACTATTTACTAGGGAACTGATAATCCAAATCAGTTTCTCTTTATTGATTTATCCCTTGTAATGGGAGGTCATATTCGTCTAGTTTACATAATACTGATTATTAACAGTAAAAAGTCTAGTTTCTTTTCTTCCTTGAAGTGGAAAACGAAGAGGATATATGTTATGTTTGGTCTCTACATAGTATATTTACAATTGAGGTGTATCAAATTGAATAAAACAGAATTAGTGAAAGCTGTATCAACACATGCTGAACTGACACAAAAAGATGCTGCAAAAGCAGTTGATGCGTTATTTGAAACGATTTCTAACACCCTTGCTAAGGAAGAGAAAATCCAATTAATTGGATTTGGTACGTTTGAAGTACGTGAACGTGCAGCAAGAACCGGCCGTAACCCACAAACCGGTGAAGAAATAAGCATTGCTGCTTCTAAAGTTCCAGCTTTTAAACCAGGTAAGGAATTAAAAGAAGCCGTTAAATAAAATAAATATATATATATTTTATTGTAAAAATACTCTGGGGATGAGTCTCCAGAGTATTTTCTATTTAAACGATGGTTTTTGAGATAGTAGAAATCCGGAGCAGAATCGCAGCTAACGCCAACTGTGGATTTAAAAAAAAGTCGCGATGTTTGTAAAAAAGATGCGATGTTTAAAATAAAGTCGTACCGTTTATAAAAAAGTTGTACCGTTTTACCCCTTTAGATTATCTAAAGGGGTGTTTTTATAGTGAAAAGGAAAAAAACATCTCTGAATTGAAAGATCTATTAAGGAACTGTTGAGTGACAATAAATTGTTCCGTTAAAGGGCCATATTGTTGAACAACACCTAGATATCTAGGTTAAACTTTAGAAGAGATTGTGAAAGTTTGTACTTAAAGTAACGGGGCAGTTTAGTTCAACAAGAATGAGTAGATATTTCTTTGTATTATTCTAGTAACATTTGTAACAATAGGTGTTCTAATTTTTAAGAACGCTTCAATTCTTTCAGCATTTAGGAGAATTTGGTTGGATTTGAAATAGGGTGAACCCCATACACTTAATGTGAATAAAAAAGTGGAATTTGGTACTTATACGTTTGCTAAATGGACAAAAAAAGCAATGTATAGAGGATTCAAATCCAATAGTATTTAAGGTGTTTTTAACCTCAGTGCAACAAAGTTTTTGGATAATATTGGTACAATTAAAATGTAAATATTAATTGTAAAGAAGGGATTACTTTGAAAGAAATAATTAGTAGCTATGAAGATTTATTATTAATGTTAGATTCATTATTGCGTGAGCCAACTCAGTTTTGGGATGATTTTTATTCTAATCGTGAAAAAGGTATTCCCTTTTTCGTAAATAAGCCAGATGAGAACTTAGTTAATTATTTCGAGGGGAAAATACTTAATCCAGGAAAAGTTCTTGAACTTGGATGTGGTCCAGGTAGGAATGCAATCTACTTTGCTGAAAAAGGGTGTTTAGTTGATGCAGTAGATTTATCTGAAGAATCAATTCGATGGGCAACAGAAAGGGCGAAAGAAAGAAATGTAAATATAAACTTTGTTAATAAAAATATCTTTGATATAGCTATTGAAGAAGGAGCATACGATATTGTGTATGATTCAGGTTGTTTTCATCATATAGCTCCCCACCGAAGAATGAGTTATATAAATTTGCTACAAAAGGCATTAAAACAAGGTGGTTACTTTGCAATTACTTGTTTTGTTCAAGGCGGAGTGCTAGGTGGAGCAGACATATCAGATTGGGAAGTTTATAGATTACGAAGCCTTAAAGGTGGCTTAGGTTTTACAGACGATAAGCTGAGAACTATCTTTAAGGACTTTGATGAAGTTGAAATACGTAGAATGAAAGAGATTAAACAATCGAATGAAGTGTTTGGTGTCTCTGCATTATGTACTGCTTTATTTAGGAAGAAGTAAAATTATAGAACTAACAGGTGCTTTACTTCAATAAGGGAGGTTGCTGAAGCAACCTTTTTGTTATGCAACTAAAGGGGCAGTTTAGTTGAATAAGAAAAATAGAAGGATTTTACATTTTTTTGAAGAAGTACTTTCTTTACGTAGTTAAAAATCGAAATGAAATGAGGTGAAGAGATTAAAAAATTAATTATTATATGCCTACTATTAATTACAACTGGTTCTATATGGATGGTATATAAAACTGAAAATGTGAAATTTCCAAGCACTTTAACGGTTAGCCAGAATAAGAAAGAGTTTTCACCAAAAGGATTATCTCCAGGTAGCGAGCCTGAGTACGATATTAATATGGAAATGGATGTAGAAGGGAAATTTAAAATCCATTCAATTACCTCTATAAAAAATATCTCTACTGATAAATGGGAACAGTTAATGTTTTACTTTATTCCAAATATGTTTACTGAAACTAATTCATACTTAGAAAAACCATCTACTGTTAAAGTTGAAAGCATTAATCTCGATGGAAAAACAGTAAAGTTCAATCTTGAAAAGGATACGTTAACAGTTCCTTTAAATGAGAAATTAGAACCAAATCAAAATGTAGTTGTGGACATTAAGTATGAATTCACTCTTCCAGAGAAGGGTTTAAGATTTACCAAAAATGAAAATAATTATTTTTTAGCACAATGGTATCCTATGATTGCCACATATAGAAACCATAAATGGAATAAGGAAGCGTATCGGCTTAAAGGTGAGACCTATCATACTGCATTTAGTGATTTCAAAATACAATACAAATTGCCAAAAGATTTAACCATAATTTCATCCAGTGATAATGATAGGTATCCAAGTGAACGTACCGGCGTTTTAGAAGGGGAAAACTTAAAAGAATTTTATATTTCATTATTGAAGGAACCGAATGTGATCCAAAAGAAGACAGATGACATTACAATAAGAGTATTTGGGGTTGATGAAAATAAAGAATTACATAAAGAAATAAGTGAGATCGCTAGTGAAGCAATGAATTACTTTCAAGATAATATTGGACCTTATCCTCATAAGCAACTGGATATTATTTTAGATGAATTAGGAATGGAATATCCAGGTGTAGTAACAGCTGGTTCTATTTATAATCGTCTTCGTGAAAGTCCTGAACATCTAAAGCGTACAATCGTTCACGAAATTGCTCATCAATGGTTTTACGGGGTTATAAGTAATGATCCTTATCACGATGCCTGGCTGGATGAAGGTATAACAACGCTCGCTACTTTGTTGTTTTATGCAAATCAAGGTAATGATATTTCCTTTGATGAAGAGCTCTTTAGAGAATTTACTTTACCTGTAAACTTACCATTAGATAAATACTCTTCTAACGAACAGAGTAGTTATATTTATGGAAAATCTTCCAAAATGCTCTGGAAAGTTTTTCAGGAAAATGGAGGGGAATTAAAAGCTGAAGATTTTCTCGAAAATTATTATGACCATTATCAATATAAAGAAGTAGATACTCAAGAGTTTGTAAGATTTTTAAAATACTATTTGAACTTAAAAGATGACGTCTATTTTAAAGATTGGATTTTATTAGATGAATAACAATGAGAATTTAACCTAAAGTCATTTAATAAATCTCATTTATTTTCTTTTTTTAATGAACTAACGGATGCTTTACTTCAATAAGGAAGGTTGCTCTGGAACTCTTTTCATCAGGAACTATCGAGGCAAGTTAGTGAGAAGGAAAGTACAAAAAGTATGAGGTATAGCAAAAAACAAAAGGGGAACCAGTGTATGAATAATGAATTTGAAAAGG
>NZ_JBFUIB010000202.1:0-6326 GCF_056402095.1 Peribacillus sp. P4_C12 | reverse complement strand
CCCTAACGAATACACCCCTGAATTCGTTATGCCCTCCGTTATCCACTTATATATAGAGGAAGTTCAAAAGTTAAAGGATGATCCTAATATCCAGGTTTTACAACAAACCTTCTCCCAAAATGAAAATATTGGATATGCTAAAATCAGTATGCTAGTGCTCGGTAAAAGCCCTGAATCACTTTTAGGCTCATCATACATTAAATAACACCCCCTGATATGTTCCCAAAAAAAACCTCCGATTTACGGAAGGTTTTTTTTCTTATTCTAATATTAGAGCACTTTGCTCAAAAAGGCTTTAGTTCTTTCCTGCTGCGGATTATCAAAGATCTCACTTGGAATATTTTCTTCGATAATAAAGCCCTCGTCCATGAAAATCACACGATCACCAACTTCTTTAGCAAACCCCATCTCATGGGTCACTACGACCATTGTCATACCTTCTTTAGCCAATTGCTTCATAACCTCAAGCACTTCACCGACCATTTCCGGGTCAAGAGCAGAAGTCGGTTCATCAAACAACATGATTTTTGGTTCCATTGCCAATGCCCTTGCGATTGCCACACGTTGCTTTTGTCCACCCGATAATGAATCCGGATAGGCGTTCGCTTTCTCAGCAAGTCCTACTTTCTTAAGTAGTTCCATGCCTCTTTGTGATGCCTGTTCTTTGGAAACTTTACGAACCTTTAGCGGCGCAAGCATAATGTTATCAATAACTGTTTTATGCGGAAATAAGTTGAAATGCTGAAATACCATGCCAACTTCAGTGCGTACTTTATTGATATTGACCTTCTTATCTGTCGTATCAAGTCCCTCTATGAAAATATGTCCTCCCGTTATCGTTTCAAGTTGATTAATACACCTGAGAAAAGTAGATTTACCAGACCCTGAAGGTCCAATCACCACAACTACCTCCTGTGGGGCAACGATTGCATTGATATTCTTTAATACCTCGTTATCTCCAAATGACTTTTTTAAATTCTCGACCTTAATCATTCTGTTTTCAACCTGCTTTCGAGTCTATTTAATACGAAACTTAAAATAAGGGTCAGGAAAAGATAGATAAAGGCACAAGCCAAATACGGCTCCCAAACTTTAAAGTATTGTCCCCCCATCGCTTTTCCCCAATACATTAATTCGGGGGCTGCAATGACACAAAGGAGGGAGGAATCTTTTAATAATACGATGAATTCATTTCCTAACGGAGGGATCATTCGTTTGAATGCTTGAGGTAAGACAACATGAATCATTGTTTGAGTATGGGTCATTCCCAACGAACGAGCCCCTTCCATTTGTCCTTTATCAATGGATTGAATTCCTGCACGGAATATTTCCGCAATATAAGCCGCTGCATTTAAAGACAAAGCAATGATTCCAGCTGTGATTGCGTTCGTCTCCCCAGTAAAAAAGGGCACAATACCAAAATGGATTAAAAAAATCTGAACTAATAGCGGAGTTCCACGAAAAACCGTGACATAACAGTAAAATGGAAATGCGAGCACCTTGTTTCTCATTATTTTCCCTAAACCTATCAGTAACCCTAAAAAAGTTCCGATGAGAATAGAGGAAACCGATAGCCCAATTGTGAGTATCGTTCCCTTTAATAAGAAAGGAGCATATTCAAAAATAATATCCCAGCGAAAATTCATTCCGTTCCCCTCCTAAAGACCAAAAAAACTGCGTAACTTCACACGTAAAGTTACGCAATTTTTTATTATTAATTTGTTTTATTGCTGTGCTTTTAACGTTTCAACATCTGGTTCTGTGCCGAACCATTCTTTATAGATTTCTGCGTACTTTCCATTCTCATAAATAGCATTGACGGCTTTATCAAAATCAGCTTTCAACTCGCTACCTTTTGGGAACATAAGACCATAAAATTCCTGATCAAAACTGCTGCTATCTTCAACAACTTTCAGCTTTTGGTCAGGGTTATTTTTCACATATTCTTCAACAACGGTATTGTCCGCTACTACCGCTTCAGCTCCGCCTTGTAATAATTCCTGAATGGCCAGGTTATTATTTTCGAATTTTTTGATGTCTTTATGATTTTTCCCAAGAAGTGACTCGACTGCTTCCTGTCCAGTTGTAGCTGTTTGAACAGCAATAACCTTTCCTTTCAATTCTTTTCCTGATTTTATATCACTTTTCTCAGGAACTAAGATTTTGTTTGTGGATAAGAAATAAGGCACCGAAAAATCATACGATTGTTTTCTCTCATCATTTACTGTAATTGCAGATATCCCTACATCCGCTCTTTTAGACTCGATTTCTACAAAAATCGGATCCCAGCCAACATGCTCAACTTTCACTTTATAACCGGCTTCTTTTGCAACAGCATTGATAAAATCAACATCGAATCCAACAACTTTATCGCCTTCCAGATATTCAAATGGAGCATATGCTGCATCCGTCACGATCCTAAGTGTTTTCCCATTTGCTTCTTCTTTTTCGCTAGTTGTCGTTACTTCCTTTTCTTTCCCGCATCCAGTCATAATCAGTAACAAAGAAACTACCATGGCAAACATTAAAAACGAAACTTTTTTCAAAATAATCCCCTCTTTTCTCTAGTAAACTCTCTTTTAAAGAACGCAAACAAATCAAATTTGAAAGAATATTCAGTATTTTCATTTAAAAATATTATACGTTTATTTGTTTTTTTATGCAATAAAAAGTCCGTAAATAACTTTAGTAAAATAAAATTTTATCCAATTAACTCGGAAAACCAAGAAATTAAATAGGCTTTAATTATACAGACGGCGGACATTTCCTCATTTATAAAGTAATTATTGAAATTATATCGAAAACAGATATTAGAACTATTAGCCAGATTTTAAATAGGAAACAAAAATAAGCAGCAACCTCATTAGCTTGGTCGCTGCTTACTTAAATTTTATTTAGGGCACTTCTTTAATCCCCTCTTCAATATCTAACATATCTAATAAGAAGATAAAGATCGGAATCCCAATGATCAAACCCCATATCCCAAGAAAATGCTCGGAAAACAGAAGAATGATGAAGGTGAAGAACGTTGGCAAATTTGTTTTTGCCGACATGAATTTTGGATTTAAAATATAGCTTTCAAGTGCATGTATAATCCCAATCATAACAAACACAGCAATAACCTTTGGCATACCGCCAATACTGTAGGCAATCATGCTAAGTGGAATTAGGGAGATAATAACTCCTGCAACTGGAATTAACCCTAGGAAGAAAATCATAATTCCAAGACCGAGCAACTGTGGAAACCCAAGAATCCATAAGAAAGTTACTGAAAGGACTGCATTCGTAATGGCAATTAAGAACTGGACCTCAATTACCTTTCCGAATGAATTGATAAATTTTACTCCAAAGTGACCAAGGTTTATAAAGAAGGATTTGAATTTACCCCGCTTAAATTTAGAAGTAAAGCGAATAATTTTATCTCTTTCCAATAAGAAAAACAGACTAAGCAGTATGGAAAGGAAAATCTGTAATGCCAGTTTACCGAAATCAGATACATAAAGATAGAGCGTATTCATCTGTTTTTGAAGATCGAGCGGCGATTCAGTCTCGTTCATTAAACTAATGGCGTATTGAATGACCCGACTATCGGGTGGATGTTGAAAGAAAAAAACAATCTGTGTAACTAATTCTGTAAATTGCAACGTAATGACCGGCAAATATTTATAAATAACGATGGCTAAACAAGAAATGACGACTATATATAAAAAGCTTATGACAACTTTAGAGTTAATACGCATCACTTTATTTAGTCGAATCATGATAAATTGTTCCAGCCTTCCCATTAGGAAAGTGAAAACAAATGTGAATAATACAATATTAACCATACTTCCAATGCTTATAAGAAACAGGACTAACACTATTAATGTAATTAACCTTGAAAAACCTTCACYTTGTAAATACTCTTTTACCACTTACCTATCTCCTAACTAACATTCTGCCGTGATAATTCCTTCTACATATTATTTTACACGGAATTGAGGGATTCTACTACAATTACCTTCCATTGAAGACAAAATTATTTGAATGATCAGTAAGTCTTATTGAGAGGAGGTTAGATTATTATTCTAGACTCACTTTTATATAGAACATCCACTGACTTCAACGACGATTTAGGTCTTTATTTTTAAAAAACATCTGCCAAAAAGGCAGATGCTAATCTTCATCTTTCACATCGATATCTTCTGGGATGGGTTCACTATAATAATCCGCTAATTGCTTCTTATATTTTTCCATCTGTTCCAGATGCGTATTGAACTGCTCTTTAAAAATTAAATACTGCTCACCATCATGGACAGTGCGAATTTTATTTTGAACAATCATGCTTTCTATATAAGATTCCGGCATTGATAAATATTCCGCAGTCTCTTTTACTGTCAAGTACATGCCTTCACCCCTTTTCCTCTTAWCTATACTAGATAAGAGTCTTCATTTGAAGTGCCTAATCCATACAAATACATGGGCCTTCTCAATTTGAGAGGCCATTAACTTATTACAAAGTGACTTTTACCGTTTTTTCATTTCCAGTTTTATCGATTGCACCGACAGATAGCTTAGTGTTTTCTTTTGTTTTTAAAGTCACTTTATCCGTTTCTTTTTTATCTTCAGTCGCTTTTTAATACTTTGTACCCTGCTTTAACCCTCATTTTTACTTTTCCCTCGATTTTACCTAAAACGAATTGGCAAGAACTCGTTTTTGCGAAGGTTCGGGTTTCTAGGGCGGTTAGATCTTTTACGGTTGCTGTTATTTTAGTAATTTGATATTTTTTATCTCCATCCAACCATGTGGTCCAATCCGATACTTTTGTTCCAGTCTTTTGTTTAACGATTTATTAACCTTTACTTGAATTTGGGTCAGTTTCCCTGCTTCACGCAAGTGTGTTAAGGGGGTGAAAGGATGATGTCTAAACCTCAGTCTCAGAAAAATCTAACCTATAAATAAATGGCTATCTCAAAAACAAATCACAGTAATAACTTACAAACCCTTCCAATAACATGTAAGATAATACTAATGTGATAGATCTATAGATTAAGAGGAGTTGACCAAATGACCTTATTTTATGTAATACTTGCGGCAATTTTCGCTGTCCTTCTAGTCATTGTTGTGAAACGGCGAAGTGAGCCAGCTAGAATAGAGCGGTATCAAAATGAATTTGGTAAATTATATACGGACACTTTGGACTTGGAAGTAACCGAAATTGTACCAGAAGCATTAATCGTACAGCTTAACAAAGCACTGGATTACGATTATATGGAAAAGGTCAATACAGAATTCCGGCTGAAGTATCCCCGAAACTCACAGGAAAGGGTTAATGAGCTGTGGCGCGAATTTAAACGCTACTTGATTATGGCTGCTGTGTTTGGCAAAGTTGAAATGTTTAATGAGGTCATCGATGAGCTATGGCATATCATGCTGAATTACAAACAGGAATATGATGATTTTTGCCAGACATTCATTGGCCAACCCATTCAGCATAATCCCCACTCACAGCCTGTTTTTAAACCTGAAGAACGCACGCTGTTTGATTTTTACTATGTACAACTGTTTACGGTTGATTCAAGTTCGATTCAAAAATGGGGGAAATTTTTCAAGCATGATAAAGGAAAAGAATTGCTCCATGAATTCGAAGCGCTGGAGTTGGAACAGTTAAAGGAGAAATATATGCGCACTCCTACAAGTATAGAAGCGGAACAGACCTTTGAATGTTTCACCTCCCTTTTTAAAGAGAATCGTCCGAAAATAGTATTGGATTGGCGGGAAAGATACGATCAAACAGACTATGCTGCTCCTGCCTACTTCATCTATGCCAGTTCCGATAATCATGATACRGACTTTAATGATATTTTCGGGGTAGAAGCAGCCACTACCTCCTCTGACTCAATCAATGTTAATCATGGTGGAGATCATAGCAGCACCTATGACAGTGGTTCTAGTTCTGGTTCTGATTCTTCTTCTAGCTGTTCTTCTTGCAGCTCGTGCTCGTCATGAAATTTTTGTTATATAGTTCCGATATGTAGAGAAAATTTAAGCGCTTGGACAGATATCCAAGCGTTTTTGCAAGTTGAATTAGCAGTATAGAAGGCCTTCCAATTGAACTGCACCCCAATTGTTAGACAACATCTAATAATTGGAGGTGCAGTTTTTTTGACTAAATATACGATAGACGAAAAATCACATGCAGTTTTAGAGTACTTAGAAGGGAAAAAATCCTATAAATCCATTGCACAAGAAAGAAATGTAGGTTTATCCCCTCTGAAAAGATGGGTCGCTCGCTATCTAAAACATGGGATGGAAGGACTTGCTTCATCCTATACAAATTACACTC
>NZ_JBFUIB010000201.1:0-6330 GCF_056402095.1 Peribacillus sp. P4_C12 | reverse complement strand
GAATACAGACTTACAAACAGGGATGGCCATCGAGGGAAAAGCATATGAATTAACGATTCCAACTGAAGACAGATTGGAAGCTCTCCAAGCATTTAGCGAACGGAGAAAAACACAATTTACAGGTAAATGATATTGCGGTTTCATTTTAAAAAGATATAATAATAATTATGTGTTCCGTGTGAAATTGGTAACAATGCTTAATGGATGAGGTGAGAAATATAGGTACAAATACACAATCCATGATTTTTACGATATATGGAGACTATATCCGTAATTATGGAAGTAAAATCTGGATAGGTAGTTTAATTCGCTTATTAAAGGAATTCGGTCATAATGAGCAGGGTGTACGTGTAGCCGTTTCGCGAATGGTAAAGCAAGGTTGGATTCAGTCCGAAAAGCAAGGAAATAAAAGCTATTACTTTTTGACTGATCGCGGCGTGAAGCGAATGGAAGAAGCTGCAAATCGTATTTATAAGATGAATCCAAATGAATGGGACGGTAAATGGCGTATTTTAATGTATACGATACCTGAAGATAAACGGCAATTACGCGATGATCTTCGTAAGGAATTATTATGGAGCGGATTTGGCAGTTTTTCTAACGGTTGCTGGATTTCACCTAATAATTTGGAGAAAGAAATAAATCTTTTAATCGAGAAATATGACATCAGTGAATATGTGGATTTTTTCATTTCAGAATATAAGGGTCCACAGGAAAATCAATCGCTTGTCGAGAAAAGCTGGCCATTAGCTGAGATTGAGAGTAAATATGAAGATTTCATTGAGAAATACAGTAAACAATTCATCGTTCATCAAAGCATCATTAGCAGAGGAGAAATGTCAGATGCGGATTGCTTTGTAGAACGAACAAATTTAGTTCATGAGTATCGTAAGTTTTTATTTATCGATCCGGGTCTTCCTAAAGAACTTTTGCCTTCAAAGTGGAACGGTAATCATGCAGCATTATTATTTAGTCAGTACTATCAAGTCTTGGCTGAACCAGCAAGCCGTTTCTTTGAAAGCGTATTTCAGGAAAACAATGATTTATGTAGGAAAGATGAAACCTATGATGCAAAGGATCATCCTCTTATTATTAAGTAAAAAAGAGCTGCAGAAAGTCACTAATGACAACTTACTGCAGCTCTTTTTTGTAATATAGTCTTTAAAGTAAATGGAGAAATCTCAGAGAATGCGCACCGCATACAATTAATCAAGAACTTCTTTAAAATCCTTTCCTTTTTGTACATATGTATCAATGGAAAGTTGAATTAATTGAAGATCTTTATCATTCAATTTGCGAACCACTTTCCCTGGAGAACCGATAACAAGCGAACGTGGAGGTATACTTTTACCAGCGGCAATCAATGTATTTGCCCCAATAATACATTCTTCACCAATTTCGACATTATCCAAAATTGTAGATCCCATACCGATAATAGAACGTCTACCCACTTTACAGCCATGTAAAATAACGTTATGACCGACTGTTACTTCGTCTTCAATAACAACAGGACAGCCTTCAAATAAATGAATGGTGGAGTTATCTTGAATACTGCACTTTTCTCCTATGGTAATTGAATCTTCATCGCCACGTAGTACAGAGTTAAACCAAATAGTAGATTCTTTCCCAATCGTAATATCACCAATTAAATGAGCACCAGGCGCTACAAAAACAGTTTCGTCAAAAGAAGGCTTTTTATTGTTGTATGGAATAATCATATTATCGCTCCTTGTGAAAAGTCAGAATTGTTTTTCTATTAAATATAGTATAACATTAAATAGATAGGGAGGGTTAAAAGTGAAACATATTTGTGAGTTTTTTTCTATAAAATATCCAATAATACAAGGCGGTATGGGGAATATTAGCAACGCAAATCTTGCGGCTGCTGTGTCTAATGCTGGGGGTCTAGGAACAATAGGGTGCGGTACAATGAACCCTGAACAGGTAGAAACTATTATTCTTGAAACAAAAGAAAAAACTAATAACACTTTTGCGTTGAACATCCCGATAAATGTTAGTCCATATACAGATGAGTTAATCAATCTTGTTTTTAAGCATGATATACCTATAGTATCTTTATCAGCAGGAAATCCTGCTCCTTACATACCACTTTTACATAAAAAGAATATAAAAGTGATAGCTATTGTTGCGTCGGTCAAACATGCTCAAAAAGCGCAAGACGCAGGGGCAGATGTATTAGTTGCGGAGGGGTTTGAAGCTGCTGGAATTAACTCTAATCTAGAATTAACAACATTTACACTTATTCCGCAAATTAGCAAGAATGTTACGGTACCGGTTTTTGCTGCAGGAGGAATTGGCAATGGACAGGGGTTAGCTGCTGCATTAATGCTTGGAGCTTCAGGCGTCCAGTTAGGAACCAGGTTGATTGCTACAAAGGAAGCACCGTTTCATCCATCATATAAACAGAAACTACTCAAAGCAATTGATAATGATACATGTATATTGGGACGATCCGTTGGTCAGGTTAGAAGAGTATTGAAGGACCCATACACAGTGAAAGTTTTAGATTTGGAGAAAAAAGGTCTGTCACCTGTGGATTATCGTGAAATGACATCAGAGGAACATCATATTAATGGTGCAATACACGGAGATGTTAAAAATGGTTTTATGAACAGCGGACAGGTGGCAGGATTGATTGATGATATTCCCACGGTTAAGGAATTACTTGATGGGATAATGAATGATGCGAAAAAACAAATGGAGGACAAGTTGAATAGTCTTTCCATGACCTTTACTCAAATGTAAAGCCATAGAATTCTAGCGGATGGATACCATCATTGCTAGTGGTTGATGTCTCGAGTAACTAGAAGTAAAGGGGAGAAGATTCCTATAAACGACATATTGATATCACAGGGGAAAATCAATCACCTTCTAAGAAAATCGAGGCGGAATTGCACTGATTGTCAACTGGTTCATTATAAAGACATGGAAACAAAAAGTAAATCAATAACAAAAAAGGCGCCGTTAGCAGGCGCCTTTTTATTATTATTTATTATCAGAATCCACCGAATCCCCAACTGCAGCCAATGATGATTAACAGGATAAATAACACAATCAGTAATGCAAAGCCGTTATCGAAACCGTCACCACCGTCACAACATTCATTTCTGTGTCCACCCATTTAATTGTTCCTCCTCATACATATTATGAATTACATACCTAGTAAAACATCTTTACTGGGAATACTTCATACTATGTATTCTAGGCCGAAGTGTTTGCTTATTCATTGAAAATAGGCGTTGGCGTATGAAAGGAATAAGCCCGAATATTTTTTTGATGGCGTTCAAAATGTTATAATATACCATGTGGATTTTAAGAGAAGGGAGCTGAACTTAGTCATGAAAGTTGCCATTATAACGGATGTACATGGTAATGCTTCAGCGTTAAAAGCCGTTCTTAGGGTTATTGATGAAAGGGATGAGATTGATCATATCTATTGTTTAGGAGATATGGTTGGGATAGGTCCTGATACAAATGAAGTCCTGGATCTTTTATTTTCAAGAAATGATTTATCAATGATAACCGGAAATCATGATGAAGCAGTCCTGGCCATCATTAAAGGGGAACCGCATCCAGATGGTCACATTCATGTCAAAGAGCATCATGAATGGATAGCGGAAAGAATGAATCAAACTTTTATATCCAAGCTGGAAAAATTGCCTCGCACCATACAACATATGTTTAACAATTACTCCTTTTTCTTCACTCATTATCATATGGAACCGAAGAAACTAGATGAACACATAAGTCAAAATCCATTTAGTAAAATCGTTGAACCGAATCTAAATAACTTAGAAAGACTATTTAAGAATCAGTTTCACCATTTAATTGGATTTGGACATCATCATCCCATACATCATTTTAGAAATGACCAAACTATATACTTAAACCCAGGTTCACTCGGATGTAATAGTAAACCAGTTGCACCTTATGCCATTGTTTCGATTGAAGACAGCGGTATTCAGGTGAATCTTGAAAAAGTCACATATGATAACTCATTGTTTTTATTATCGTATAAGAACTTACAAGTTCCTGAACATGAATTCATTATACGTGCTTTCCATGGGAATCAGAGAGTTTAGGACGTTAATAAATTATAAAAAATGGGAGGATATTCAGCATAAAGGTACATGCATGGGGATACGATAATAGGCAAAACATGATTCTTTTGGAGGTAAGGCTATGAAAGAAAAAGAACAAGATATAAATCTTAAGGGACAAGAAGAGATAGAACAACACAGTCTTGTCTGTAATAATGAACTGTTTAATAAGGACCTTCTCGCCATTGTAGATGATACAATGCAAGAGGAAGGATAACGGGGCGGAACACGCTGCAGGAATTTAGTCTGCAGCGTTTATTTTAGCTTTAAAATGGCGAAGGCCAACCGCATTTCGAAATCAAATAATCTCTTGGATTTTTTTCATGCACTATCTCCATAATTGTACAGCAGAAAATGCGAAAGTGAATCATTTGAAACCATTCTGAATTTATCCCATACTATATATAAGCTTTAAATCCGAGAGGAGGGATAGCATGGGACATCAGCATGGTCACTCTCATGATCATGGACATCACCATCATCATTCTGAAAATAAAAAAGCTTTGTTGGCATCTTTTTTACTGATTTCCACATTTATGGTCGTCGAAGTAATTGGAGGATTTATGACAAATAGTCTGGCTTTATTGTCAGATGCAGGTCATATGCTAAGTGATGCGGCTGCACTAGGCCTAAGCTATACAGCGATAAGATTGGGTGAAAAAAAAGCAACACAGACTAAATCTTATGGATATAAGCGATTTGAAATCATTGCTGCATGTTTGAATGGTTTGACCTTGATTGTTATATCAGTATTTATTTTCATCGAGGCGATTAGAAGGTTTGTGAATCCTCCTGAGGTGCAAAGTCTAGGAATGTTAATGATTTCAATCATTGGCTTACTGGTGAATATCATTGCAGCATGGATTTTAATGAGCGGAGATAAAGACGATAACTTGAATGTACGGAGTGCCTTTTTACATGTAATTGGCGATATGCTTGGTTCAGTGGGTGCAATTGCGGCCGCACTCTTGATTTATTTCTTCGATTGGGGAATCGCAGACCCGATTGCAAGTGTTGTTGTAGCGATTTTAATTATTATCAGCGGCATTAGAGTAGTGAGGGATTCTTTCCATATCTTGATGGAAGGGACACCCGACCAAGTAGATATGGAAGAAGTGAAAACTTCATTGAAAGAATTGCCGAATGTGTCCGATGTCCATGATCTCCATATCTGGACGATTACATCTGGTTTTTTGACGATGAGCTGTCATGTTGTTATTGATGAAAACGGCAATCACGATACAGTTTTAGCAGAAGCGCAAAAGCTTCTTCATGATCAATTTGGTATTGAGCACAGTACAATTCAAGTGGAAAGACAGGAAGTAGGCTGTCCAAATCCCCACGAGACATGTAATTGAAAAGAGGTTGGCTCAAGTGTCAGAGCCAACCTCTTTAAGGTGTTAGTAAAAGGGAATTCCTCAGA
Source organism: Peribacillus sp. P4_C12 (assembly GCF_056402095.1). NCBI lineage: Bacteria > Bacillati > Bacillota > Bacilli > Caryophanales > Bacillaceae > Peribacillus > Peribacillus sp. P4_C12. The sequence continues at coordinate 786 of NZ_JBFUIB010000201.1, read as the reverse complement.
AAGTACAAGCAACAATTTTAATTCTCAGTGTTAGACTAGAGAGAACGTTTAAAAAAAAGGAAGAGGAGCAGAGGTAATAGAAATACTATGTAGAAAAAGCATCCGCGAATTTTACTGCGAACATAATCCTGACACATTAAAAGGGTATGATGGAGAAAAAATGCCTTGCTGACTTGATTGGTTGGCGAATGCAATATAATTCCACTATAATTCAGGAAGGAGGAATCCCTTAATGAAGAAAATTCTTGTCGTTGAAGATGAAATTGCCATTTCTATGGTATTGAAAGCATATTTAGAGCGTGAGGGATTTGATGTAGTCCAAGTATATGATGGGCTTAAGGCTGTTCCTATTTTTGAAGAAACGAACCCAGACCTTGTGCTACTTGATGTAATGCTACCGGGTAAGGAAGGTTGGGACATCTTGAAGGAAATTCGGGAGAACAATATGTGCCCGGTTATTATGTTGACTGCGCTGAACGATGTTGATTACCGATTATCTGGTTTTAAGTCAGGGGCAGATGATTATATCTCTAAACCTTTTGTTGCCGATGAAGTCGTGGCCCGGGTACATGCCGTTTTAAGAAGATCCTCGATGATTGTTGGGGAAGAAAATCATATACATCAGTTTGGTAGTTTATCCATTGATGATCAATCCTATATGGTGCAAATAAAAGGGGAAGAGATAAACTTGACGCCTCGTGATTTGTCGCTGCTCATTTTTTTCGCTAAGCATCCGAATCAGATTTTTACGAGAGAGCAGCTGCTAGATCAAGTGTGGGGCATGGA
>NZ_JBFUIB010000200.1:0-6415 GCF_056402095.1 Peribacillus sp. P4_C12 | reverse complement strand
AGTCAACTCCACTAGGTGCGACAAACCCTCTTGCGATTGCTACTGCCTTGACGGCTTGATTTAACGCACCTGCACCGATTGCTTGAATTTCGGCTGCTCCTCTTTCTCTGAGCACTCCCGCTAGTGCGCCTGCTACAGAATTAGGATTAGATTTTGCTGAAACCTTTAATATTTCCATTCCTAGTCCTCCTTGTTTTCCCTGCCGATTATAACTTGGCTCAATAGTTATAACTCTTTCCACTGCTACTATATTCAGGAAGTAAAACTTGTATGACAAAGAAAACCCGGGATTGTCCACCAATCGATTTATTATTGAAAAAAAAATGGACAATCAGTCATTTGACTGTCTGTCCATTCAATTCATGTGTAAAGCGGATGATCTTCATTGATGAGTATTCGGTCTATCTTTTTAGCCATGCCCGTCTTATCATCAATATCTATGAGCACAGCACTTAATAGGGTACGCCCTTCTTTAGGCACTTCGAAACGAACAGGAAGGCTGGTCAAGAAGCGATGGATGACTGCCCCTCTCTCCATGCCGAGAATGCCATCATACGGGCCTGTCATACCTACATCTGATATATAAGCGGTCCCTTCGGGTAAAACCCGGTTATCGGCTGTCTGGACATGTGTGTGTGTACCTACAACGGCTGTCACTTTTCCATCTAAGTACCAACCCATCGCCTGCTTTTCACTTGTAGCCTCACCATGAAAATCGACAAAGATGATTGGTGTCCTTTTTTGAGCCTCCAACACGAGTTCTTCCGCTTTTTTGAACGGACAATCCAAATCAGGCATGAATGTCCTTGCTTGCAAATTTATGACCGCAATTTCCTGCTGGTTCAATTTAATAAATTTTATTCCTTCTCCGGGAGTTCCCTCTGGAAAATTCGCTGGACGGACGAGATATTTCGCTTCATCAATAAAATTGAAAATATCGCGATTATCCCATGTATGGTTCCCCATCGTTACTGCCTGTGCTCCCCACTGTAGAAAACTACGATAAATCTTTTCCGTAATCCCCCTGCCACCTGCAGCATTTTCCCCATTAATAACCGTGATATGCGGTCTATACTTTTCTTTTAATTTTGGAAGGTATTCTTGGACCATATCACGGCCAGGAGACCCTACAACATCTCCAATAAATAGCAATTTCATAGTAAAACCCTTTCTAAATCCACATTTCTAATGATAAGAATATTCAATGTATGTATTGTAACATAATATGGAATTATAATTTTGTAAAAACACCCCATAATGGTTCTTTATAAGCAAAATGAAAACGAAGTGGTTTGCACCACTTCGTTTTCATTACCAAATATTATTTGGCATATTCTACTGCTCTTGTTTCACGGATAACCGTTACTTTTATATGACCTGGGTAATCGAGCTCTTCTTCAATCCTTTTCCGGATATCACGTGCGAGTCGATGTGCCGAAAGATCATCTATTTGTTCTGGTTTCACTAGAATCCGCACTTCACGTCCGGCTTGAATTGCAAATGATTTTTCCACTCCATCATAGGATTCGGAAATCTCTTCAAGTTTTTCGAGTCTTCTAATGTAATTTTCCAGCGTTTCACTTCTTGCACCTGGTCTTGCAGCTGATAACGCATCAGCGGCTGCCACAAGCACTGAAATAATGGAAGTTGGTTCTGTATCACCATGATGTGAAGCGATGCTGTTGATGACAGTTGGATGCTCTTTATACTTGGTTGCCAATTCCACGCCAATTTCAACGTGACTGCCTTCTACTTCATGATCAATTGCTTTCCCTATATCATGCAATAAACCTGCACGGCGGGCAAGAACTTCATCCTCACCAAGCTCAGCAGCAAGTAATCCTGAAAGCTGGGCTACTTCAATTGAATGCTTGAGCACGTTTTGACCGTAGCTGGTACGGAATTTCAAACGACCGAGTATTTTGATGAGATCTGGATGGAGCCCGTGAACACCAACTTCAAATGTTGTTTGTTCACCAATTTCACGAATATGTTCATCTACCTCACGTCTTGCTTTGTCAACCATTTCTTCAATACGTGCCGGATGAATCCGACCGTCCTGAACTAGCTTTTCAAGAGCCAAACGTGCCGTTTCCCGTCTGATTGGATCGAATCCAGATAAAATGACAGCTTCAGGAGTATCATCAATAATAAGGTCAATACCTGTTAGCGTTTCTAATGTCCGGATATTTCGGCCTTCACGTCCGATAATCCGGCCTTTCATTTCATCGTTTGGAAGATTTACTACAGAAACGGTGGTTTCTGCGACATGATCAGCCGCACAACGCTGAATGGCAAGAGAAAGAATTTCTTTTGCTTTTTTATCAGCTTCTTCTTTGGCACGGGTATCACTTTCTTTAATCATAAGCGCTACATCGTGAGCAAGCTCGTTTTCCATTCGGTCTATAATGATTGCTTTAGCTTCTTCACGAGTTAAGCCGGAAACACGTTCAAGCTCTGTTTGCTGCTTACGAACCATCTCGTCCACTTTGCTTTCCATCTCTTCAATATGCTGTTGTCTTTGGTTTAGAGAATCCTCTTTTTTCTCCAAAAGGCTTTCACGTTTGTCTAACGTTTCATCCTTCCGGTCAAGATTCTCTTCTCTTTGCAATAACCGATTTTCTTGTTTTTGTAATTCGCTTCTTCTTTCACGAGATTCTCGATCAGAATCAGAGCGAACTTTATGAATTTCATCTTTTGCTTCCAACAAGGCTTCTTTCTTAAGAGCATCCGCTTCACGTTTTGCATCCTCAAGGATTTGTTCTGCAGAGCCCTTTGCCCCTGCTATTTTACTCTCAAATTTTGATTTGTGAATAAAATAACCAACAACTGCACCGACGATTAGGCCAAGCAAAGTGAAGATGATTGTCATGGGTTCCATCGTTTCACCTCCCCTTGCTATGAACTTTTTACATAAAATGTTGAACTGTCGGCAAGTACATTGCACATAATTCAATATACAGCACTTAATTTTCAAAATTTTAGTTTGAAAAATTGTAAAATATACATATTAATTGTATAGTTGAGAATTTTTATTGTCAAGCGTTTGTCCCTTATGTATCAATGATTATTCAAGTTTTATTAATATCAATCGCTATTCTGTACAACATTATTATGGAAAAAGACTGTAAACCCGTTTTCACGACCGATAAATTCGCTGAAAATTTTGTACTTTTTTCATTTTACATGACTTCACAAGATATAGAAAAAGACCTAAGCAAACAAGCTTAGGTCTTTTTCTATCATTAATCAAGTAATTCAAAATGTTCCTCTTCTGTCTCTTCTGGTAGTTCATGCTCTCCATCAAGGTTATAATGATCTCTGATTTTCTGTGAAATTTCCAGAGCAATATCCTGATTTTCTTTCAAGAACATTTTCGCATTTTCCCGTCCTTGTCCGACACGCTCTTCATTGTATGAATACCAAGAGCCGCTTTTTAGGACAATATCAAGATCTGCACCCATATCAATGATTTCACCTTCCTGAGAAATCCCTTGACCATACATAATGTCGACTTCTGCTTGACGGAATGGGGGAGCTACCTTATTTTTCACGATTTTAATTTTGGTTTTATTACCGACAATTTCATTACCTTGTTTCAATTGTTCAGCACGACGTACTTCAAGGCGAACAGTTGAATAGAATTTCAATGCACGGCCACCTGGAGTCGTTTCTGGATTTCCAAACATAACCCCGATTTTTTCACGGATTTGGTTAATGAATATAGCAATGGTATTTGATTTATTAATGGCACCAGACAGCTTTCTAAGCGCCTGTGACATCATCCGGGCTTGAAGACCCATATGGGAATCTCCCATTTCACCTTCGATTTCAGCTTTTGGAACAAGAGCCGCTACGGAGTCGATAACAATGATATCTACCGCGCCGCTTCGCACTAACGCCTCAGCAATCTCAAGTGCTTGTTCACCCGTATCAGGCTGAGAAAGCAGTAACTCATCAATATTCACACCAAGTTTTTCTGAATATGCTGGATCTAAAGCATGCTCAGCATCAATGAATGCAGCCGTGCCTCCAGTCTTTTGTACTTCTGCAATTGCATGCAATGCAACAGTCGTTTTACCTGAGCTTTCAGGTCCGTATATCTCAATGACCCGGCCTCTTGGGTATCCGCCTACTCCCAATGCTACGTCCAATGCTAAAGAACCGCTTGAAATCGTTGAGATTCTTCGATCAGACTGTTCTCCAAGTTTCATAATAGAACCTTTACCAAATTGTTTTTCAATTTGTTTTAACGCCATATCTAAAGCCGCTTGACGATCACTCACTCAATTTCCTCCTCTATATTCAAATAATCGGCTGTCCGATTAATGATGTTCTTACGTAAGCAATTATTTGAGAACAAGGTTTGTATCTTGTCTCAAAACCTATCTTTACTATATACTCTTTTTACTATTTTGCCAAGCAAAAAGTCGAACATTCATTCGTTTTTTTCAATTGAAATGTTCTTTACAAAAAAGTATTTCTCCTAAAGAAAATCATCATTTTCATTCAATAACGTCTTTGAAAAAGCATTTTTATAGAATTAACTGTTTTTTCTTTTCCCTTTTTTTACATGAAAGAAACTTCTTAAATCAAACAAAAACAGAGCCTTTAAAAAGCTCTGCTTCGTCTTTTATAAGTCCCTTAATAAATAATGACAGCCGTACTTCACGCTACGAACACGGTTTTGCGCCCTGCTTCCAGATAAATTCAACTCTTTAAAGTGAGTGTCTCCATCACGGTAAGAAACTCCAATGAAGACCGTACCTAATGGCTTGCCTTCTTGTTCATCAGGCCCTGCAACACCAGTAAAACTGATACCTACATCCGCATCGAACTTTTCCCGGGCATTAGAAGCCATTTCCATTGCACACTCACCACTGACTACGCCATTTTTCGAGATTGTCGCGTCACTGATGCCCAAAACATTCGACTTCGCATCATTTGTATAACTGACAATACCGCCCTTGAACACTTTTCCGGCGCCTGGTATCGTTGTAAGTTGCTCTTGAAACATACCACCGGTCAAGCTTTCCGCTGCCGCTATTGAAAGCTTTCGGACCGTTAATTCTTTAACAAGTTCTTTTATGAGCGAAGTATTATCACTTCCATAATAAAACTTGCCGACCCTGTTTAAAATTTCTTTTTCCGCTTCTAAAATAAGCTCCTCACATTTTTCTTTAGAAGAGTCTTTAGCGGTAATCCTTAACGTTACTTCCCCTTCGGCAGCCAGTGGAGCGATTGTGGGATTCGTTTGATTGACAAGAAGATCTTCAATCACTGTTTCCAGTTCAGCCTCCCCTATCCCGTAAAACCGAAGAACCTTGGAGTCGATCCGTTCATGCTTTTCAAGTTTATTCATAATCGATTCATAACCATAGCTTAAAAACATTGGTTCCATTTCACTCGGAGGTCCAGGAAGCAACATATACGTGATTCCGGATTTCGCCAAGATCATCCCCGGAGCCATGCCATGATCGTTTGCCAAGACCTCGCTGCCTTCTAAGACGAGAGCCTGCTTTTTGTTGTTCTCCGTCATCATCCGGCCGCGTTTTTCAAAGTACGCTTCAATGGATTGAAGTGCTTCATCATTAAAAACGAGTTTTTTTCCTATATGGCGAGCAATCGTTTCTTTCGTTAAATCATCTTTAGTAGGACCAAGTCCACCGGTAAATACAATCAAGTTAGCCCGGGATTCTGCAATTTCTATGGCTTGTTGTAATCGTCGGTCATTATCTCCGACGACAGTATGGTAAAAAACATTGACACCCATTTCGGCAAACTGTTGTGATAAAAATCTTCCATTTGTGTTATTAATTTGTCCCAAAAGAAGTTCAGAGCCTACTGCAATGATTTCTGCATCCATATTTTCAAAACCACCCATTCGTTTACTTAGAATTAACAAATACCTCTTTGTTTTTTATAAAATAATCCAAACCAGACCATATTGTAAAGATTAATGCAATCCATAAAGTGATATTAGCAAATGGCAGCGAAATGAGGGCAAATGGTAAGTTATGCAACAATAATGCTGAAATAGCTACTATTTGTGCCCATGTTTTGATTTTACCAAGCTGGTTCGCTGCAACTACTTCCCCTGTACCAGCTAATACCAATCGTAATCCAGTCACAGCAAATTCACGGCTAATGATAACGATAGCAATCCAAGACTGATCGTACATTAAATCTAGATCAACCAATACAATTAATGCAGCCGAAACCAGAAGTTTATCAGCCAATGGATCTAAAAATTTCCCTAAATCAGTAATCATATTATATTTTCTGGCAAAATGACCATCAATCCAATCCGTAGTAGAAGCTATAATAAAGAGAATAGCTCCCGCTAAATGCGCAACTGGTAATTTGTACTCTCCCCAGGTAAGCGTCCCCCATGAAAAAGGTACGAGCATGATGA
>NZ_JBFUIB010000199.1:0-6447 GCF_056402095.1 Peribacillus sp. P4_C12 | reverse complement strand
CCCCTCTGTTTTTTGGTATGGCTACTGTAAAGATCGTATATTCCCCTTCCTTTGATGAAAAAGTGATATATCCTCCTAAACCATTTATTGCTTCCTGAACAAGACTCAGACCAATCCCTGAATTAGTTTGATGGTTTTTCGTGGTAAAACCTTTCTGGAAAATTTGTTCGGTAATATCTGAATTCATCCCTTTTCCGTTATCTTCAACTTCGATAATCAGTTCTTTACCCAAATCAGTTACGAACAACGAAACCTTTTTTTCCTCCCTTTGGTTTTCCCGTACCGCTTCAAAAGCATTATTGATAAGGTTACCGATAATCGTCACTAACACATCTCGGTCTATTTCGGACGGAATATCTTTAAAACTGCTCTCTCTATCAATAGTAAAATGAATTTTCAACTCGCTTGCTAAACTTACTTTCCCTAAGATGAACCCAGCAATAATCGGATCAGGTACTTCCTTCATTAAAAAGTGAATGAACCCTTGTGTGACATCCACTTCCTTCGATATGAAATCTATCGCTTCTTTATAGGACCCCAGTTGAATCAAACCAAGAAGAGTATAAAGCCGATTGGAATATTCATGTGTCTGAGCCCTTAGCCCCTCTGCATAGGCCTTCACATGGGAAAGCTCTTGAAGAAGGTTCGATAGTTCGGACTTATTTCTTAAACTCGCAACAGCACCGATAACTTCTCCGTGTTTATTTAATATTGGAATGCGACTTGCCAAAAAAATTTCACCGTCTATCATAAATTCCTGATCATATTCGGCCTGTGCTGTACTGACTACATCAAGCAGATGTGTATTTGTAATGACCTCTTCAATTTTTCTCCCGCGTAGCACAACGTCTTTAGGAATATGAAGGAATTTATGCGCCGTTTCATTGACAACAGTGATTTTCCCATAGACATCAATGGCTATAATTCCTTCATGAATGGATTCCAAAATGGCATGTTTCTCTTGAAACATCCAGGCAATCTCCTTGGGCTCAAGTCCTAATATGGCCTTTTTTATATTTAATGAAATAAAGAAGGCAATTAATAAACCACCTATTAAGATAAAAGAGATGGTCCATACTATCTTTCTTTGTATTCTAGACACTTCATTTTCAATATCGTTTTGCATGTAACCAACTGAGACTACACCAATGACTTTTCCCTCATCCTCTATTGGAGCTTTTCCCCTTATGGAAGGGCCCAATGTCCCGGTTGATTCCGTGATGATTGATTTCCCATTCCAAACCTCGGCGTTATCTCCCCCTACCATTTTCTTCCCAATCAATTTGGGATTAGGGTGAGACAGGCGTGTTTCATTCTCATCTCCAATTACAATGAATTCCGCATCGATCTGTCTGCGAATTTTTTCCGCAATAGGCTGGATGATCACGGAAGGACTATCCGTTTGAAAGGCTTGTTTAATTTCAGGCAGCAGTGAAATGGTCTGGGCAACCGATAATGCTTTTTCCCCTGTTTCCTGTTTCAGGTTAATTTCTAAGATATTTATAAAAAAAACTTCAAAGATTCCACCGATTAAGATGATTAACGTGCAGATGCCCAGCATCAACTTAGTATGTAAACGCATTCAATCACCCCTTCTTACATCATATAAAAAAAAACCCCTTTAAAAAAGGAGTTTTTTCGCAACATTCAGAAAATGTTCATTAACCTTCTATATTGATGACGACATCTTTTCCTCTCTTCTTAAGTAAAACCGGAATGAGCAACCATAGTGCCGTTACAATCAAAAAGGTAAGTGAAAGTGGCCTAGTGAAAAACAAGCTGTAATCACCATCGGATATGGTCAAGGCTCTGCGCATATTATTTTCTATCATCGGCCCTAATACCAACCCTAGTACCAATGGAGCGATTGGATAATCATTTTTACTTAAGAAGTACCCCAAGACCCCGCACCCTAATAATAGCAGTAAATCATAAGTGGATACTTGAACCGCATAAACACCAAAAATGGAAATCGCGATAATGATCGGAATCAAGTACTTCTTAGGCGTTTCAATGATTTTTGCAAAAACCTTAACGAGCGGAAGATTAAGGATGAGAAGCATCAGATTCCCAATGAACATACTGGCGATAAGTCCCCAAGCTACCTGAGGATGATCTTCGAATAATAATGGTCCAGGTTGAACATTGTACATCATGAGTGCCCCCATTAAGATAGCTGTTGTACCGGAACCTGGAATCCCCAGAGTCAATAATGGAATCATCGCTCCACCAGAAGCTGCGTTATTAGCCGTCTCAGGCCCTGCTACTCCTGCAATTGCTCCAGTACCAAATTTCTCAGGTTTTTTTGAAATCCGTTTTTCCATAAGATAAGAGAAGAAAGAAGCAAGAGTTGCCCCTGCACCTGGTAGGATTCCTACAAAGAAACCTAAGAGCGATCCCCTGGCAATGGGACCCGCGGATTCTTTGAATTCTTCTTTGGAAGGAAGCAAATTACTAATCTTAGCGATTTCCCCGTCATCCTCTTCTTTTTCCAATATCGTCTTGAACACTTCTCCAAGGGCGAATAACCCAACTGCGATTGTCAGGAATTCAACCCCTTGATATAGCCAGGGAACGTCGAAGGTAAAACGAGCAATCCCTGATACATTATCGATGCCTATCGTCCCAATCAGCAAGCCGCAAACAGTCATAATTAACGCCTTCGTTACTGACTTTCCCGCCAAACCACTAACAGCTGCCAGTCCTAGAAGCATAAGTGAAAAATACTCGGCTGGACCAAATTTTATGGCAATCGTCGATAATGGTTGAGCTAAGGCAATCATAGCGATAAGGGTGACAATCCCTCCAACAAAGGAACCGATGGCAGAAATAGACAAAGCACTTCCAGCCCTGCCCTTCTTCGCCATTTGATAGCCATCCAATGTTGTAACAACAGAAGAAGATTCCCCAGGTGTATTTAATAGTATGGAAGTTGTCGAGCCTCCATACATCGCTCCATAATAGACACCTGCAAGTAAAATAATGGCGCTTGTTGCCGCTTGCTCCGGGGGAAGTCCTCCCGTAATTGAAGCCGTTACCGGAATTAAAAGGGCCACACCGCTCATCGGTCCAATCCCTGGCAAAACGCCAACAGCCGTTCCAATCAATACTCCAACAAATGCAAAAAGAAAATTATACCAAGTAAGTGCTGTTTCAAACCCTTGTAATAAATAATCAAAAGTGCCCATTACTCATCCTCCTTTCCTTTATGAAAACCAGATTGGCCAACCAGGCAGTGTTCCTTTTAAGACATTTACGAATAAAAAATAGACGATTCCGGAAAACCCTGCAGATATAATGAGTGATGTTACCCACTTGCTCCGTTCCATAGTTTGAAAGCAAACAAACAAAAAGAGAAAGGTTGTAATGACATACCCAAATGTTTCTAATGTCAAAATATAAATCAATGTTGAGAGTAAAATAATGATAAAAGGCTTATACTCCAGCTTTTCCTTACTCGATTCTTGTCTCTTACTTCGATATGCCTCATAAAATAGGCGAATACTCAATGCAGCAAGAACAAGTCCCAAAACAAATGGAAAAATATCTGGCCCCACTGAACTTCCATAAGAAGAACTGGATAAATTCCTGCTCCCTATCATAAACAACACACCGACAGCCAGAAAGGCTACAGCTGCAAAGCGGTCAAATTTCATGTCCACCCTTATCCCCCCAATTCAGAAAATAAGAAGAAGGAGAAGTACCTCCTTCTTCCCTCATTATTTTTCCATTCCTAAAGCTTCTAATAATTGCTGCACTTGTTTCTCTTGTTCTTCTAAAAACTTGCCAAACTCTTCACTGTTTTTATATTCTTGCTCCCATCCTTGTGCCTCGACTTCCTTTTTCCATTCAGAAGTTTCAACTAACTTTGCAATAGATTCGTTCCAAAATGTTTTAGCTTCATCAGACATTTCCTGAGGACCAAAAACACCCCTCCAAATAGTAAACTCAGCATCTACTCCCTGTTCCTTAGCCGTTGGTATATCTTTAAGATCTCCACCAAGGCGTTCAGTCGATGTTACGGCCAGAACTCTAATCTTCCCTGCTTTTAAAAACTCTCTTACACTAGAGGCATCTGTTCCAATTACATCTGCATTGCCTCCAAGCAATGCCGTTATCGCTTCCCCGCCACCGTCGTACGATACATATTTAAGTTCAGTGGGATTTAATCCATATTCATAGGCTGGAAGAATAGAAATCAAGTGATCCATGGAACCTGGAGCTGATCCTCCTGCAAAAGTTAGCTTGCGCGGATCTTTTTTTACTACTTCCAACACTGATTTTAAATCTTTAAATTCTGAATCCGCTTTGACTACGATAGCTCCATAATCTTTTGTCAGCTGCGCCAATGGAGTCGTATTTTTATATCCATAAGGACTGTTGCCCTCTTTTTTAAGATTATTAATAATGACAGGGGGCGAGTTCACAAACAGCATGTCGTTATTATCAACTTGCTGTGTTGCATATTCCGCCATAAAAACAGCACCACCACCACCTGGTTTGTTTTCAACGGTTAACGGCTGGTTTACCAGTTTTGTCTCACTTAAGACCTTTGTAAATGAACGAGCTGTTAAATCCCATCCGCCACCTGCACCCGACGGAGCAACAATCGTTATGGCTTTTTTCGGATATCCAGTACTTTCTTTCTTTTCGCCTGATGTATCCGAACTACTGCATGCACCTAAACTTAGGGCTAACGAACTTGCCAATATAACCGCAGAAATCTTTTTACGAGAAAACATATGAATCCCCCTTTTGAAAGCGTTTTCTTAATTTTACAAAAATTTATACCTTTTCTTTAATTATTCACCTAAAAAACATAAATTCCATAATATCCATATTGTTCATAAAGTTTTATAGCAGGAAAAGGGGAAAAGACTGCTCCTTCAGAGCAGTCCCAGTTTGTAGACTAAAGGGGGTCTATCTAAATTAAACAAAGTGATTGGAATGGAAGGTGCGAGACTCCTGCGGGGAAAGCGTGTCGAAGGGAGACCCCGCAGGCGCAAAGAGCGCCGAGGAGGCTCCCGGACCGCCCGCGGAAAGCGAGTGCCTTACGTTCCAATCAAGGTTCGAATTTTACAAACACTTAAAAAAACTGTAGACCGCCCATTAAGAGCAGTCCAACTAGAATAGAATTTTTGATAGATATACGACCAACGTTACCGTTATACTGCTGAATAAAGTGGACATCAAGACGGCCTGTGCCGCATACTCCGGATGGTTACCATATTCCAAAGCAAATAACGCACTGTTTCTTGATGTTGGAAATGAGCTTGCTATAAATAACCCTTGAGCAACCGTCCCTTCCAGCCCAAGCATGAGAATGATTAGGAAGGCAATAGATGGGGAGAGTATTAAACGGCCAATCAAGCTAAGAATTAGCGGAAGCGGGAAGTGAGTTATTTTTAAGTACGCACTCTGTGCACCCAGTGTAATCAAGGCAATCGCTATGAACGCACTTGCGATATTATCAATTGGAGTCCATAAAAACAAAGGAATATTGATTGAAGTCGCCTGTAAAACCAAACCAAGTAAAAGAGCGTAGATAACAGGGTTCTTCAAGAACTCACTGACCGCTCCCTTTGCACTTTTTGTATGAACGGAAACGGAATTCATCAATCCATATGTATAGGTTAGTAAATTTTGAAAGATGATAACGATGACTTGAATTGATAGCCCAAGAGGATTATTATGAAACACCAACTGGCTGACTGGCATCCCAAAATTGGCTGAGTTATTTAAGACCACACTATTTTTAAAAGTTGCAGAGAGACTTTGATCAAACTTAGCGAGTTTAGCAATCAATGCACTTACTATGATGAGACTTATAGCTTGCAGAGCAAGGAAGCCAAATATTTGTACAATCATCCCCCCTCCCATCTTGCTTTGATAAATATTAACAAAGCTAATGGCCGGCATAAGCAGGAAATTGTTCAATTTAGACAACGTGTTCATATCCAGATGGAATTTACGATGAAGAAATGCCCCCGCTCCTATTAGAAAAAAGACAGGTACAATGACATTCAATAAAATTAGAAACAAAACACTCATATTACTACCTCTCCATTTCAAAAGGAAATATCCTGTAGATTCACTTCTCTCATACATCATAATGTGGATGAACCCATAATTAAAATACGAATAAATTATCGTTGGCCATTCAAAAAAGGAATGATAAAAAAAAGCACAGAAGTTTCTGTGCTTTATCTAAATATCTCTCATAAAATCGACACTCTTAACAAATTGGACAAACTCATTGACCAGCTTTAATTCTAGCGTCTTTTCATGATATAACATCCAAGTATCTCTAATAAGTGTATCTCCTTGTTCATCCTTCAAATTAATCTGATATAGATTTTGGTCTTTCTCCAGTAAGACGCTTGGAAGAATCCCATATCCTAGCCCATTCCTGACCATTTCTTTGCATGTATCACCCTTATCCACTTC
>NZ_JBFUIB010000198.1:0-6495 GCF_056402095.1 Peribacillus sp. P4_C12 | reverse complement strand
TACTCTTTCAGCTTATCACGTTGGGACACCCCGTCACGATACAAACTATCATGATCACCCCAACCAGTCACCCCAACATAAATCATCTGCACCACTCCTTTTAGGGGTCAGACCCCATTTCCCGAATTATTTCCCAAAAGAAAAAGCCTGCCGGATCTACCTGGCAGGCTTTTTATATGAATCGGTTATTCTAAAATGCACTACAGGCAAATTAGTCGGTTATTATCCGATTGAGCCTTCCATTTCGAACTTGATCAGACGGTTCATTTCAACCGCATATTCCATTGGAAGTTCTTTTGTAAATGGTTCGATGAAGCCCATAACGATCATTTCTGTTGCTTCTTGCTCGGAGATTCCGCGGCTCATCAGGTAGAACAATTGCTCTTCTGATACTTTGGATACCTTCGCTTCATGTTCAAGAGAAATGTTGTCATTCAGGATTTCATTGTAAGGGATTGTATCAGATGTAGACTGATTATCCATGATTAATGTATCACACTCAATGTTAGAACGAGCTCCATCCGCTTTACGTCCAAAGTGAACGATACCACGGTATGTTACTTTTCCGCCTTGTTTAGAAATTGATTTTGATACAATAGTTGAAGATGTATTTGGCGCAAGATGAATCATTTTTGCTCCAGCATCTTGGTGTTGGCCTTTTCCAGCAATAGCAATAGATAATGTCATACCACGAGCACCTTCACCTTTTAAGATGACAGCAGGATATTTCATTGTCAATTTAGAACCAATGTTTCCATCAATCCACTCCATTGTTGCATTTGCATCACAAACCGCACGTTTCGTAACCAGGTTAAACACGTTGTTTGCCCAGTTTTGAATCGTTGTGTAACGGCAGTAAGCATCTTTTTTAATGATGATTTCAACAACTGCACTATGAAGAGAGTTAGTTGTATAAACAGGTGCTGTACAACCTTCTACATAGTGAACAGATGCTCCTTCATCCACAATGATTAGCGTACGTTCGAATTGACCCATGTTTTCAGAGTTGATTCGGAAATATGCTTGAAGCGGAGTATCTACTTTAACACCTTTTGGTACATAGATGAAAGATCCGCCTGACCATACAGCTGAATTCAATGCCGAAAACTTATTATCAGTAGGCGGGATTGTTTTACCGAAATGCTCACGGAAGATATCTTCATTTTCACGAAGTGCAGAGTCCGTATCTTTAAACACGATACCCAAATCTTCTAATTCTACTTTCATGCTGTGGTAAACTACTTCGGATTCATATTGAGCAGAAACACCTGCTAAATATTTTTGTTCTGCCTCAGGAATTCCTAATTTATCAAAAGTTTGTTTGATTTCGTCAGGTACTTCATCCCAAGATTTCTCTGATTTCTCTGATGGTTTAACATAGTATGTGATTTCATCAAAGTTCAAGCTTTGCATGTCGCCGCCCCATTGAGGCATTGGCATATTGTAAAAATGCTCCAATGATTTCAAACGGAAATCAAGCATCCATTGAGGTTCATCCTTCATTCGAGAAATTTCTTCCACGATTTCTTTTGTCAGACCACGCTTTGAACGGAAGATGGAAACATCTTTATCCGCAAAGCCATATTTATAATCACCAATTTCAGGCATTTTCTTAGCCATAGCTCGTATTCCTCCATTTCAAATGGCTGAATCTACAACAGCTCATTTTAATTAATTTATTCCTTTAATCCCTTTTCCATGGCTTTCCAAGCTAGAGTTGCACACTTGATACGGGCTGGGAATTTCGAAACGCCTTGAAGGGCTTCAATATCCCCAAGGTCAATCTCATCATCATATTCTTTTCCTTGTATCATTAAGGAAAAAGTCTGGGACATTGCTAGAGCGGTATCAACGTCTTTGCCCTTAATGGCTTGAGTCATCATAGAAGCTGAACTCATGGATATTGAACAACCATCACCATCGAATTTAACATCGCTGACTTTGCCATCTTCAATCTTCATCGTTAAACGAATCCGATCGCCGCAAGTTGGATTATTCATATCGATTGTCATGCTACCATCTTCTAGCATACCCTTATTACGTGGTTTCTTATAATGATCCATAATGACTTGACGGTAAAGTGTATCTAAGTTATCAAAAGACATTACTGAAATACTCCTTCGTTTTAACAAGCCCGGACACAAGCTTATCAATATCTTCTTCCGTGTTGTAGAGATAGAAACTTGCTCTTGCTGTCGATGATACGTCAAGCCATTTCATTAATGGCTGTGCGCAGTGATGACCGGCACGGACAGCAATTCCATCTGCATCAAGAACGGTAGCGACGTCATGTGGATGAACGTCATTAATATTAAAGGTTATTACACCCGCACGCTTTTCTGCATCTTTAGGACCGTAAATAGTCAGCCCTTCAACTGCAGACATTTTCTCCATTGCATAAGCTGCAAGTTTATGTTCATGCCGTTCAATATTATCCAAGCCGATTTCTTCTAAGAAATCAATTGCAGCCCCAAGGCCAACTGCGCCGGCAATGATTGGGGTACCGCCTTCGAATTTCCACGGGAGTTCTTTCCATGTAGACTCATACAAACCTACAAAATCAATCATCTCTCCGCCAAATTCAATCGGCTCCATTTTTTCAAGAAGTTCTTTTTTACCATATAATACGCCGATACCTGTTGGACCGACCATTTTATGACCTGAGAAGGCAAAGAAATCACAATCCAAATCACGAACATCCACTTTTAAATGCGGCGTGCTTTGTGCCCCATCCACAACCATGACAGCATGGTGTTCGTGAGCAATTTTTGCGATTTCCTTCACAGGGTTGATAACACCAAGCACATTGGAAACCTGCATAATGGAAACGATTTTCGTTGCATCTGTAATTGTAGCCCTCACATCATCAAGGGAAATCGTTCCATCCTTTTGAAGCGGAATATATTTCAGTACAGCACCTTTTTCTTTAGCCAACTGCTGCCACGGAATAATATTACTGTGATGCTCCATGTAAGAGATAACAATTTCGTCGCCCTCTTTTACATTTGCTCCACCGTAACTTCTTGCTACAGTATTTAAAGAAGTTGTTGTTCCTCTTGTAAAAATGATTTCTTCTGTAGAAGAAGCATTAATGAATTTACGCACCTTTTCACGTGCACCTTCATACGCATCCGTAGCTTTTGTTCCAAGTGTATGCACCCCGCGGTGAACATTCGAGTTGTATCCGCGGTAATATTGCTCAATCGCTTCAATCACTGCAGCCGGTTTTTGAGAGGTTGCAGCACTATCTAAATAAACTAATGGCTGACCATTGACTTCTTGATCTAATATCGGAAAAAGCTTACGAATTTCGTATGGGTTCATTACTGTACTTTCCTTTCAATGACCGCTACTAATTGTTTTTTAACTCCTTCAATTGGAAGCTGGTTAACAACAGGGGCCAAGAATCCGTGAATGACAAGTCTTTCTGCTTCTTTTTTAGTAATACCACGACTCATTAAATAATAAAGTTGAAGCGGGTCAACACGTCCGACAGAAGCGGCATGCCCAGCCGTTACATCATCTTCATCAATTAAAAGGATTGGATTGGCGTCTCCGCGTGCTTTTTCACTTAACATCAGTACGCGTGATTCTTGTTCAGCATTGGCCTTTGTAGCACCATACTCAATTTTCCCAATTCCATTAAAAATGGAGGATGCTCCGTCTTTCATAACACCGTGCTTAAGGATATAGCCCTCAGAGCGTTTGCCATAATGAATAATGGCTGTCGTAAAGTTTTGTTTTTGTTCCCCGCGGCCGACTACAACGGTTTTAGTATCACCGTGAGAGCCATCGCCCATTAGATATGTTGTGTTATCTGAAATCGTATTTCCATCGTTCATTAGGCCAAGTGCCCACTCAATACGAGCGTCACGTGCTGCTACTCCACGGCGGTTAACATATGTCGTAAAACCTTTCGAAAGGGTATCAACTGCTCCATATTCCACTTTAGCATTCGCATTTGCAAATACTTCAGTTACGATGTTAGCAATACCTTCGTTAGACTCAACGCTTGAGAAGTAGTTCTCTACATATGTTACAGAGCTATTATCTTCTGCCACGATTAAAACATGGTTGAAAAGTGTAGTTTCAGGGTTATCCAACAAAAATACTGCTTGAATTGGATCTTTGATCTCTACATTTTTTGGAACATAAAGGAATGCACCACCGTTAACTAATGCAGCATGTAATGCTGTTAAACGGTGCTCATCTATTTTAACTCCGTCCTTCATGAAATATTTTTGTACGAGCTCAGCATGGTCACGAGCCGCTGTAAAAATATCAGTGAAAATAACGCCTTGTTCTTTTATTTTTGCTGACAAATTAATATGTGCCGGCGTATTATTGCGTTGAATGTATAAGTTTTCATTTCCTTCAATGATGGATTTAATTTCTTCCGGAAGCTCATCTAAAGAGGTAAAAGTTTCACTTTCAACTGTATGAGTCTTGAAAGAAGTAAAGTTCCATTTATCGATTTTTGTTTTATCCGGCTTTGGCATTGGGAGCTTTTCTAATTCAGAAAACGCTTGAATTCGAAGCTCAGATAGCCAAGCTGGCTCATTATTTTTAGTTGAATAAGAGCTTATGTCCTCTTGTTCAAACGGTAATTTCGTTTCTGTAGTCATTGCAAATCCTCCTACTTACGCTTCTTCGCCAACAGTTTCGTCTTCAATGCCTAATTCTTGTTTGATCCAATCATAACCTTCTGCTTCTAAACGTGCAGCTAGTTCAGGCCCGCCTGATTTTACAACACGGCCTTGCATCATTACATGTACGTAATCAGGAGTGATGTAATTTAATAGACGTTGGTAGTGAGTGATGATTAAACATCCAAAGTCTTCTCCGCGCATTTCGTTGATTCCTTTTGAAACGACTTTAAGAGCATCGATATCTAGCCCAGAGTCAATTTCATCTAAAATAGCGATTTTTGGCTGAATCATCATTAATTGAAGAATCTCGTTACGTTTTTTCTCTCCACCGGAGAATCCTTCATTTAAATAACGTTGCGCCATATCTTCATCCATTTCAAGGAAAGCCATTTTTTCGTCCATTTTACGGATGAATTTCATCAATGAAATTTCATCGCCTTCTTCACGACGTGCATTGATAGAAGAACGTAAGAAGTCAGCATTTGTAACACCACTGATTTCGCTTGGATATTGCATAGCAAGGAAAAGACCAACACGTGCGCGCTCGTCAACTTCCATTTCCAATACGTCTTCACCATCGAATGTGATGCTGCCGCTTGTTACTTCATATTTAGGGTGACCCATAATTGCTGAAGATAAAGTGGATTTACCAGTTCCATTTGGTCCCATGATTGCATGGATTTCTCCGCCTTTTACTTCAAGGTTAACCCCTTTTAAAATCTCTTTACCCTCAATTGATACGTGAAGATCTTTAACCGTTAATGTAGAAGCTGACATAATAATACCTCCGTGAACTAATTCCTATTTTATTACCAGAAAGTAAAAACTACTTTCTTTACTATTTATTTTTCATAAAAGCATTCTCACTTTATTCTCATTCCAATTTTATAACAAATCCAATTTGGAATCAACTAATATAGATAGGGGTTTCCACTTCTTTCATGATGAAAACCTGTCCTATTGTTACAAATCCCACTGTTATAGGCTATTTACAGCAAATAGAGCCTTATTTTAGCTTTTCTTATTTAAAACTTATTATTCAACAAACCTTCGTTCTTATTAATATATGTCTAAAAAACCTTAATTGGAAGGTACGTATTACCTTTGTTAAAGAAAAAAAGGTCTGCTAGGTGTTATGTAAGTTAATCTAATAAGGAAACCCTTATTTTCTAGACCACTTATCATTTTACCTCTACAGACCGATCTTTTAAAGACTCTTTTATATGCTTAACCGTGAATTTTACGTTGTAGGTCAATGACCATTTTGTTGCACTTTTCATGTTCCTTATCTCGTTCTTTCTCAACCTCGATACGGAGGTCTAAATTTCTGCTGTACTCATTATAGCCAATCCCATGTGATAACTGCATCGCTTTTTCCATTTCGCTTGTTACATTTAAATCTAAAGTATTGATAGTGAACCATCCTTTCAAATTTGTGAATCACTTTATTACTCTATTAATTCTATACCCTTAGTTTTCATCTTTAAACTTGAACTACCCACCACTTATCGACCTTACGGTCTGATTGAAGTGGGGGATTCCTAAGAACATTAGCCTATCGGCCAATTTTTAATTAGGCTACTCCCGTAGTTCCTACGGTTAGAAGCCTAATGGCTTCATTCATTAGATTGAGTCCTGCGTTAATATCTCGATCGTGGTGAGTAGAACAAAAAGGGCAATCCCATTCACGAAGATTCAGATGTTTAACGTCTTTATTTTGGTAACCGCAGCTAGAACACAATTGGCTAGAAGCAAACGTTTTAGATACGGTCACGATTTGTTTACCATACCATTTTGCTTTGTATTCCAACATTTTTTTGAATTGGTGCCAAGATACTTCACTAAT
>NZ_JBFUIB010000197.1:0-6533 GCF_056402095.1 Peribacillus sp. P4_C12 | reverse complement strand
TTCTTCAAACCAACATCTACACCGCACGAACGATTMKTTTTAGGAAGTACTTGTACATTGGTTTCCGCTAAAACGGAAATGAAATATTTACCCGAAGGGTTCCGCCTGATTGTGGCATTGATGATTCGCCCTTCGACTTCGCGGCTTTTAGCAAAACGAACTAGACCGAGTTTTGGCAATTTGATTTTGTTTCCAATCATTCCGATATTTCCATTCGTATGTTTAGTCGTGTAGGACTGGATAGGATTCTTTTTCGATTTGAAGCGTGGTGAYTTATTTTGCTTTTTATAATATCGACTATAGGAATCTGCTAAATTTTCCACCGATTTCTGTAAGGCAATACTGTCTACTTCTTTCAGGAAAGAATACTCTTTCTTTAAAGCTGGAAGTTCTTTGATTGTTGCGTATTTATCCAGAAAAGAACCTTTCCATTCATTAGAGGGTAATTGGCCGTTCTGCTTCATTTCTTCACAGATATACCAGTAGRCATCTTTYTYMTTTTGTTTGCCTAAAAAGAAGTTATAGACAAAACGGGAGCAGCCGATYGTTTTATTGATTAGAACTAGTTGTTCTTTAGTTGGATAGATTCGAAATTTATAAGCTTTGTTTACGACCATTGGTTTCACCCCCTTATAGTTATTATTAATYATCGAACGTATGTTTGTCAAAAGATTACTTTGGCTTATGCCAACCGCCATTCATCTCCCCCTTACCGTTGGGCTCTCGCCCTTCACACRCTTGAAGAGGGAGTMTTCTGGCGGGAARTGATAAAACTAGAATTAAGAGAAACATTATGTTTGTCTTCTCTCTCGCGACAAAGTTAGCTTTTTCTTTTATTGAATGTAGATGTACCGTACCTTAACATTAGGTGAAACTATAATAAGAAGGGAAGAGAGCAAAATGGCTCACTTTAATATAAAGGTTGCTGTTCAAAAGTTCGGTAACTTTCTAAGTTCAATGGTCATGCCGAATATATCAGCTTTCATAGCTTGGGGGTTAATCACTGCACTATTCATTCCTTCTGGTTTCCTCCCAAATGAAAGCCTTGCCAAAATGGTTGGCCCAATGGTTACTTTCTTGCTTCCGCTTTTAATTGGGTATACAGGTGGTAAGTTAGTTCATGATCACCGAGGGGGCGTAGTTGGTGCTATTGCGACTATGGGTGTTATTGTTGGATCTGATATTCCAATGTTCCTTGGTGCAATGATCATGGGGCCGTTTGGCGGTTATGTTATCAAGAAATTCGATCAATTTATTGAAGGAAAAATAAAAGCCGGTTTTGAAATGCTTGTTAACAATTTCTCAGCTGGGATTCTTGGCGGCTTGCTGTCCATTCTATCTTTCTTAGCGATAGGTCCTGCTGTTGACGTGTTTACAGGATGGCTTGTAGCAGGTGTTGATTGGCTTGTAGGTACAGGTTTACTGCCATTAACAAGTATTCTAATCGAACCTGCCAAAGTATTGTTCTTAAACAATGCAATTAATCATGGCGTCCTTTCACCAATCGGTGTAGAGCAAGTTAAACAAACTGGATCTTCCATTCTGTTTCTGCTTGAAGCAAATCCTGGACCAGGTATTGGTATTCTGCTTGCTTATTGCTTCTTCGGAAAAGGTACCGCGAAGAGATCGGCGCCTGGAGCTGCCATCATTCATTTCTTCGGTGGTATCCATGAAATATATTTCCCTTATATTCTAATGAAACCGATGTTATTTTTAGCGGTCATTCTTGGAGGCATGAGCGGAGTTTTCACTTTAGTTCTTTTAGGCGGCGGATTGTTCGCTCCCGCTTCGCCAGGTAGTATTCTTGCCATTACAGCGGTAACTCCGCATAATATGGGCGCATATATTGCTAACTTTGCAGGTGTGATCGTAGCTGCAATTGTATCATTCATCGTAGCTGCATTCGTCTTGAAAACAGGTAAACAGACGGAGGAAAATATCGAAGATGCTGCGAAAAAAATGCAAGAAATGAAAGGGAAGAAAAGTTCTGTTGCTGATGTATTTGCTTCAGATCCGGGTACTATGCCAACAAACGTCAGTAAAATTATTTTTGCTTGCGATGCTGGTATGGGTTCAAGTGCAATGGGTGCTTCCCTCCTGCGCAAAAAGGTAAAGGAAGCTGGTTTGAATATTGATGTTACAAATACAGCAATCAGCAACATTCCTTCTGACGCACAAATTGTTATTACACAGGAAGAGTTAACTCCAAGAGCACAAAATAAAGTGCCGAATGCTTTTCATGTATCTGTCGATAACTTCTTATCAAGTCCTGAATACGATTCATTGCTAGCACGGCTTCAGGATGCTGGTACTGACGAGCTTCATGAGATTGTCGAAGATGCTGAAGAGGAAGTTCCAGGTGTTCGTGAACATACAATTGAACCTGGCATCGATGCAGGTGAAGAAGATGCACCGGATGATAATGATCTGCTTCGCGAAGAAAATGTCTTCCTTAATCAACATTTTGACAATAAGGAAGAAGCAATCCGCTTTGCGGGAAGAGCTTTAGTAAATGCAGGATACGTTAAGGAAAGCTACATTGAAGCGATGATTGCACGTGATGAAATGACTTCAACCTATATGGGAAATGATGTAGCCATTCCACATGGAACTGAGGAAGCTAAGAAAGATGTCCTTAAATCTGGATTTACCGTTTTACAGATACCAAACGGTGTCGATTTTGACGGCCAAAAGGCTCGGTTAATATTCGGAATAGCCGGCAAGGATGGTACACATCTTGAAATTCTATCTGGCATTGCGGTTACTTGCTCGGAGATGGAGAATATTGAAAAGATGGTTAAAGCCACATCAGCCAGGGAATTGATGGATATTATAAACGTTAAAAATAATTAAATACTCTTAACCAAGAATAGAAAAGCGTTTTACGCTTTTCTATTCAGTATTTTCTCGTGTTACTCCACCTGAAATGAGTTGGTAGCATGTATATTACTTCAAGGGAAAAATCAATCATAGAATTGATCATAAAAACTTCAGGAAAACATACGGCCATATCCATTGCAACACAACTGAATGTAAGTGTCCGGACGGTTCAACGTGATCTGAAGGCCATAGAAAAAATCCTGCAATCTTTTGAGTTGCATTTAACACGCAATACACATGAAGGGCTGTCCATCGATGGGAAGAATGAACAAATCTTTAGGCTCGTACAGCACCTGATGGGTAATCATCCGATTGATCAAACGCCACAAGAAAGAAAGTTGCATCTTCTTTTAGCATTATTGCAGGAAGAATCATATAAAACTCAAGCTCTAGCGGGGGATCTCGGTATAAGCATAACCACTCTTTCAACCTATTTAGACGAACTGACTGAGTGGATAAGAAATTTTAATATCGTGATTACCAGAAAAAGGGGAGTCGGAATAGAGCTTACCGGCACTGAAGAAAATAAACGGAAAGCTCAGGCTGCCTATTTCTTGCACTTCTTTAATGAAGAGCTGATTGAAAGTTTATTTTTGTTGCAAGAAGGAAAATTCTCAGAAGGGAAAATCCTCGACTATTTCGATCCCGATTATCTTCTGGCTATTGATGGGGTGCTGAACTCGACCTTTAACAGTGTCCATTCGCGTTTGGCGGATAGCGGGTATATAGGGTTAATTGTGCATATTTATGTAACCCTGCAAAGGAATGAAAGCCAATTTTTTTTGGAGAAGGACTTCAAGAAAATAAGAGAACTTTCGGATGAGAATAATCTTATGAATAAAATAGGCAAGGAACTCAGCACCATGCTGGAAGTCTCTTTTACCATCGATGATATAAGCTACCTGGCCGCCATCCTTAAAGGTTCCAAGCTTCATGCGGCGGATGCCGTTCCATATGACAGTGTGGTGCTAGGCCAGCTGATAAGGAACTTGATAAAAGATGTTTCTGCTCAATTGCAAATCGATTTGACCAAGGATTTCCCATTGTATCAAGGGCTCCTTGCCCACATGGAACCATCGCTTTTCCGGATCAAACAGGAAATGGGATTATATAATCCCTTAACGGAAGATATTAAACGAAAGTATCCGGTTCTCTTTTTAGCAGTAAAGACCAGTCTGGAAAAGGGATTCAAAGAAATTAAAGATTTTCCTGAAGATGAAATAGCCTTCATTGTCCTTCATTTCGGATCTGCATTAGTGATGCGGGAGGAAGAAATATCAATAAGGGCACTCATCGTTTGTCCGACAGGTATAGGTACGTCGAAGATGCTTGCAAGCCGGATCAAAAAAGAAATCATAGAAATCCAGACGGTAGAAATCAAGACGATCAAAGATATCCAGCAGCAGGGAAGCCTGAAAAACTATGATGTAATCATTTCTACCGTTCGGCTTCCGTATATCGATATGGATTATATCCTCGTATCCCCTCTTTTGAGTGAAGAGAATATATTGAACATCAGGAATTATTTAAGGAAGAATATTGAAAACTTCACTAAGAATAAGCGTTATAGCAGTCATTCAGCCCAAAAGGATTCCCTGCCAAAAAAAGAGAATGGCGAATTGAAAGAAGTATTGCAGGAACTGAAAGACGTCCAACAAGCAATAGACGCTGTTATCAATAATTTCCGGTTTTATCGGCTGCCGCATCTGAAAGGACATCCGCGAATCATCGAAGAAATGGTTCGGATGGCTGAAAAGGAAGATCTGCTAATGGATGCGGATGATGTGATAGGATCCCTTAACGAACGGGAAAAAAAAGGTGGTTTAGGTATTCCAGGCACTGGAATGGGCCTTTTTCATACCAGACATAAGAATGTGAAAGAGCTGATTTTCCAGGTGGCCCACTTAGATGAACTCTGTGTGGTAAGAGGAATGGACGGAAAAGACGTGTATATGAAAAACCTGTTGCTGATGCTTGCACCTGAAGAATTAAGTGCGAAGCAGCAGGAAATCGTCAGCTTAATCAGTTCAAGTTTAATTGAAAGCAATGAATCTATAATGATTTTTTCATCATCAGACGAAGAAGTAATTCGCAGTAGAATGGAAGCCATATTTTTGGATTATTTATATACTAACTTGATAAAGGGATGATAGAAATGAAACARGTAGTACATTTCGGTGCAGGGAATATTGGAAGAGGATTTATTGGGGCACTCTTTTCACAATCTGGATATCATGTAACATTTGTAGATATAGCTGATCAAATCATCGACCAGTTAAATGATAAAAAGCAATACCAAGTCAAATTGGCGACTGATCAGCAAGAATCGCTCACAGTAGAAAATGTATCAGGTTTAAACAGCTTAAAGCAGGAAGAGGAAATCATCAAGGCAATTAAGGAAGCAACATACCTTACGACTGCAATCGGTCCGAATATTTTGCCTCACATCGCACCTTTAATTGCAAACGGGTTAACTTCAAGAGTGAAGGAAACCGATGAAAAACTATATGTGATTGCTTGCGAAAACCAAATATCAGCAACAGATCTTTTAGAAGGATACATTCTAGAAAACTTAGATCAAGATACAAAGGCAAACTTAGCTGATAAAGTATTCTTCTTTAATTCAGCTGTTGATCGAATTGTTCCGATTCAAAATAACGAGGGTTCCCTCGATGTTTTGGTAGAACCTTATTATGAATGGGTCGTTGAAACGAATGAAAACATCCCTGCCGTTGAGGGGATGACCATTGTAAAAGAACTCGCTCCATTCATTGAAAGAAAACTTTTTACCGTTAATACAGGACATGCTGTCATTGCTTACTTGGGTTATCTTAAGGATAACAAATTGACGATTGACCAGTCATTGGAAGACGAAGGCATTGTGAAGCAAGTCAAGAACACATTAGATGAAACTGGAGCCTATTTAATAAAGGAATACCAGTTGAACCCAGACGAGCATCAGCAATATATTAACAAGATTATTAACCGATTTAAAAATTCTTACTTAAATGACTCAGTAAATAGAGTAGGCCGTTCACCTCTTCGTAAGCTTGGACCAAACGACCGTCTTGTACGCCCTGCAGTAGAAGCGAAGAAAGCTGGACTTTCCTATACACATCTAGCGAAGGCAATAGCGGCAGCTTTACTCTTTAACTATAACGAGGATGAAGAAGCACTAAGGCTGCAAGCGATGGTGAAAGAAAACGGTGTACCTTCTGTTCTTAAAGAAGTTAGTGGTTTAGACGAAAATAGCGAAATTACCAAAGAAGTTGTCAGTCATTACAATGAGTTAAAGAAATAAATAGTTTATGACCAGAGCTCCTGAAATGAATTTTCAGGAGCTCTTTAACTTAAGAATATTGCTGAGGGGATGCAAAGTACTTACGTGATCAATTGC
Source organism: Peribacillus sp. P4_C12 (assembly GCF_056402095.1). NCBI lineage: Bacteria > Bacillati > Bacillota > Bacilli > Caryophanales > Bacillaceae > Peribacillus > Peribacillus sp. P4_C12. The sequence continues at coordinate 256 of NZ_JBFUIB010000197.1, read as the reverse complement.
TTTACGCTATACAATGCTCAAAAGGATAAAATAAATTCCCCCTAATACCAACTAAACCACTAAAGATAATTGACTACAGAACAGTAATTTTATATGATAATACTGACTGACTAATCAATCGGGAGGTGAGAAAGAATTTCTACAGAAAAGGTGGATAGAAGAGAGCAAATATTAGAGATTTCGCAACAACTTTTTGCTTCACTTGGTTATCATAAAACGAAGATCTCTGACATCGTTCGAGAAGCGGGTATTGCGC
>NZ_JBFUIB010000196.1:0-6545 GCF_056402095.1 Peribacillus sp. P4_C12 | reverse complement strand
GGAACCGGGGACTTAGAAACATTTAGACCAGATAAAAAATCGTACTTACCTGTGATAAAAGTAGCGAAATCATTAGGATATAAAGCAAAATGGAACGAAAAAGATAAAGAGGCACTATTGGAAAAAGATCCGGCGGATATTGAAGATCCCGACGATGATGGTAGTGTTACGAATTAATTTTTCACTCTAAGTTTTAAGTTCCATAATAGTTGAATAATACCCTGAGAGAACGAAGAGTTTGAAAGTGATAGTAGTCTTAACCCTAAATGAATGTTAATAATTCCCCTTGTGCTATATGCATAAGGGGAATTATTTTTTGGGAAATGATGGCTAAAAGACTTGGACATTTTTCTATGAAGCATTCGGTGCAAGGCTCATCTTATATCGCTGATAAATCCAGATTGTACTACCAAGCCAAAACCCACCTGTAAAAAAGCCGCCAAGGATATCACTTGGGTAGTGTGCACCCAGATAAATTCGACTAAAGCCGATTGTTAGGATAAATATCGCACTTATAAAAATTAACATAGTTCGGCTGATCTTTTTGATAAGTACTGCCATATTAAGAAAGCCAGAAAACCATACAAAGCAATCGCATTGATGGCATGAACGCTTGTAAAGCTGTAACCGGTCGATTCAACTAAAGGGTTAATCCCGGGCCAAGAAATACTTTACTTGAATTATTTTGATTCAGGTAACGCACGAATCTGTTGACTGCTTACTAAGTAAGCAATCAAAATAAAGCCCGCGAGCGAAAGCAGACTTAGAAATAACGCAAGTGAAGGTTGAAGCAGCTTGATCATAAAATCCCTCTCATTCAATATAAGTAAGATTAACTATACGACGAATTAAGCTAAATCCGGTTTGAAATTCAATTTAAAAAACCTGATTTAGCTACATTATTCTTTATGAAGGGGACAGGCTCTTTACCCCAAAAATTATTTTGATGGTGCAGGATAACTAAAATTAGATTTCTCCTGTTCAATTGCAGATAATGCTAATTTTTTTATTGTTACATCATCCATTGGAGGATTGTGTAAACCTGCTCTTACATCTCTATAGTACCTTTGAAGAGGATTGCTTCGATGAAGGCTTTTTGCACCGACTATTCGCATGGCTTTATCGACAATTGTAATTGCTGCGTTTGTAACAATATGTTTAGCAGCTCCAAGCTCATTGGTGATATGAGCTCTTCGTGATTCATCATCATAAGCCTCTGCAACGCTATATAAGAAATGCCTTGCTTTCAATAATTCTACATCAATTTCTCCTAGAAGTTGTTGGACATTTGCCAGCTGGCTAATAGGTCCATTTAGACTATTTGGCGAATAATTATTAGCAAATTGTATAGCGTAATCTCTTGCAGCTTGCGCAATACCAAGGTAACAAGCTGGAATATGAAGAATCCATGCATTCAATTGGCTGCCACTTGGTATTTCAGGAAGTTCGACTAGTTTTGAATCATCTACTTCTACCTCTTTAAGAACCAGATCATGGCTTCCAGTTCCCCTCATTGAAATTACGTCCCATGTTTCATCTATGGTTAGTCCTACTAAATCTTTATGTAGGAGAAAAAATCCAACCTTTTGCTTTTCTTCAATCCATGCAGATACTAGAAAATAAGTTAATACTGGGGACATGGTTGTAAAAGTTTTACGTCCTGAAATAACCCAAGAATTCTCTTTTTTGACAGCTTTTGTTCCAGGACGCCCTCCCCGGGTTGGACTTCCTGTTTGTGCTTCACTAACTGAACGATTCACTAAGGCACCATTTAGAACTTCATTAGCAAAAAAGTTTATCTGTTTATCTGTCCAACTCTTTTTTTCAAAAAGTTCGCCTATCACTCCAAGGTTCCAGCCAATGGAAAGTGCTGTTGTTGCATCAAAACTAGCCAATGTTTCTTGAAGGAGTATCATGTCATATATTTTTAAACCTCCGCCACCATAGGCTTTGGGAAGAGTTGAACTTGTATATCCCATATTAATTAAATCTTGAATGTGTTCTGTTGGAAAGGTTGCTAATTCATCAATTTGAGCAGAATTATTTTTGAATTTTGATTCTAGTTCATGTAACTTATGTAACCACGTTTTTTGACTCTCTGTTTTAATAAATAAGTTAATCACGTTTTGCCCTCCTGCTATTTAAAAGGTTTACCTAGTAGTTTAACAAAATAATCCCTATTATTCTTATTGGTTTAAATGTTAATTGTGATGGTTTAAGTTGTCAAGGAATTTATATCCAGTAGATAATAAGTTGGAGATTTCCAAAAAATACATTGACTTTAAAATATTATCAATTTAATATTTGAATTATCAGTTACCATACTTAACCTACCAAAATAGTTGGTATTTAAGGGCAGCAGGTGGATCTGCTATATGAGGATAGTTAAAGGTATGTAATAAGCATTATACAAATAAACAAAAGAAGGAGATTTTTTATGAAAAGTAAAAAGTTTTTCAATGTGGTAGTCACCGGTTTAGCATTAGTAACCCTTTTAACAGGATGCGGTTCAAGTACATCGTCCGGAAAAGAAGCAAATACAAATGAAGGTAGTAGCGACACAGAAGTAAAAAAGGTAAAAATAGCATATGACCAAGCGTCAAAACCAATGTCTTGGTTAGATGAGAAGGGAAATCCAACTGGTTACGATGTAGAAGTTATGAAATTGGTTGATGAATTACTTCCAGAATACGAATTTGAATATATTGGGACATCAAGTGATGACTTATTAGTAGGCATTGAACAAGGTAAATATCAAGCAGGGGTTAAAAATGCTTTCTGGACACAGGAAAGGACAGAGAAGTTTATTTTTCCTAAAGAATTCCTTGGGTTAAGCAGTGCAGGACTTGTGTTAAAGAAAGAAAATGAAAAGATAAAAAATCTGAAAGACTTTGCTTCAGCTGGTTTTTCTTTAGCACCAATTGCTGCAAACAACGCGCAATATACAATTGTTGATGAATATAACCAGGCCAATAAGGACAATAAAGTAAAATTAAAAGCCGGAGATGCATTCACAGTTGATGTAGTTCAATGGGTAAACGAAGGTCGTGTAGACGGTGGAATAGCAATTGAGGGAGCTTTTAAGAAGCAAGTAGCAGAAGATGGTCCATATCATAATTTAAAAAATGATCTCGTTTACAATGAATTCGCAGTAATCAAAACTTGGCCATTGTTTAACAAAAAAGAACAAGAATTTGCAGACGCTTATGATGTAGCAATCAAAAAGTTAAAAGAAGAAAAGAAGACAAATCAGTTAAGTACAGAATTTTACGGCAGAGATTTGTTTGAGGTATTGGAAACTGTAAAAAGATAACAACACTTTAATCTAACAGAGCCTAAAAAAAGTAAATCATTGAGGCTATACTTGTCACTTTCTTATTTTAGGTTTTTGGTGAGTAACCTCAACTCAAACCTAAAAAGTAAAGAAGTGGCAAGTTTTTGTATATATACCTCTAATATTGAAGAATGATTACGTTTTAAATATTGAACCTTGTCAATAGGAAAAAGAAGATGGAGGTGAAACATGGAAAAATACTTTGATGTAAGTTACATAGTTGAGTCAGTACCAATGTTAATTCCTTTTCTAAAAGTAACATTAATGGTTGCTGGTCTCTCGGTCCTATTCGGGACAATCTTAGGTTTCATCTTAGCAGCCATGAAAATAGGAAATAGTAAAATTGCTAAGAAAATTGCCTATGGGTATACAACAATATTAAGATGTACACCATCTATTGTTCTCCTATTTCTAACTTATTATGGGATTCCAGCAATTGCAGATAATTTTGGCGTAAACCTAAACGACATTGACAAAGCGGTATTTGTTGTTATTACCTTTTCGCTTCAATTTGCAGCTGTCATGTCTGAGGTTATCAGAACATCGTATGAATCTATAGATAGAGGGCAATTTGAAGCTGCAGTATGTGTAGGATTAAGTAATACACAAGCGTACTGGAGAATTATTTTACCGCAAGCTTTTGTAGTTGCTTTACCAAACTTCGGTAACAGCTTACTTGAGTTGATGAAAGAAGGGGCCCTAGCATATACAATCGGATTGATAGATATCATGGGGAAAGCAGAGCTTATAATCGCTGGGAATTATAATACTCATGCATTAGAAATTTATCTTGCTTTAGCTGTTATTTACTGGATATTATCAATTGCTATTGAACAACTATTCTTAAAATTAGAAAAGGTATTTAGTAAAGGAAAACAAGTGATAACAACTACATAGGGGGTGACAGAGTGTCAGAAGGATTGGATTATAAATTTTTAGTGGAAACCTTTTTTGTAGCATTATCAGGGGTGCCCACGGCGTTATTCATTACAATTGTAGCTTTACTTGTTGCGCTTCCGTTAGGATTTTTGCTTGCTTTAACAAGAATAAATCAATTTCCGGTTTTAGATCGTGTAGCACAGATATATGTTTCCTTTGTAAGAGGAACTCCTGTCATAATTCAAATTTTTATTATTTATAGCAGTGTACCCTTATTGCTAGCTTCGATATTTGAAAAGTATAACATCGAAATGAATGTATACGATGTAAATCCGATTTGGTACGCATTCATTGTTTTTTCATTGAATACGACAGCTATTCTAATAGAAGTGTTTCGTTCAGCAATAAGCACAGTGAGTAAGGGACAACTAGAAGCTGCTTATTCAGTCGGATTAACAAATGTCCAAGCATTTAGAAGAATTATCATTCCACAGACATTAGTTGTAGCATTACCAAATATTTGTACAGCAACAGTCAATCTAATTAAAGCAACATCTCTAGGATATGCGTTGTCATTGCAAGAAATTACTCTAAGAGCCAAGGTAGCTGCCAATGTAGGCTACAATTACGTTGAGGCTTATATTGATATCTTTCTTGTATACCTGATTTTATGTAGTTTAGTAGAGTATTTATTTAAGCTGTATGAAAAACGTTTAAGTAGGTATAGAGCAGTAGGTATTTGAAATGAAGCAGGAGGTGGACATGATGTTAGAAATTACAAATATCCATAAATCATTCGGAGAAAATGAGATTTTAAAAGGTGTAGATTTAAAAATAGAAAAGGGTGACGTGGTAGTAATTCTGGGCCCAAGCGGTTCAGGAAAGACAACATTACTTCGATGCATTAACTTTCTTGAAAAAGCAGATCAAGGACATGCAATTTTTGGGGATATTGATGTAAATCTTAAAACAGCATCAAAAAAGGCGATTCATGGAATTAGGCAAAAGATAGCTTTTGTATTTCAAAATTATAATCTGTTTAATAATAAAACGGCATTAGAAAATGTGACAGAAGGTCTTGTTATTGGAAGGAAGATTGCGAAAGCAGAAGCAAATGAGATTGGTAAAAAAGCATTAGATAAAGTAGGTCTGTCAGAAAAATACAATGCTTACCCTATTGAACTATCAGGTGGTCAGCAACAAAGGGTTGGCATCGCGAGAGCAGTTGCTTTAAATCCTGATATTATTCTATTTGACGAACCAACTTCTGCACTTGATCCTGAACTAGTCGGTGAAGTTTTAACAGTAATGAAGCAAATAGCAAAAGAAGGAACAACCATGTTAGTAGTCACGCATGAAATGTCTTTTGCAAAGGATGTAGCAAACAGAGTAATATTTATGGATGCTGGTGTAGTAGTAGAAGAAGGATCACCTAAAGATATTTTTGTGAAACCAAAAGAAGAAAGAACAAGAAAGTTCTTAAAAAGGGTCTTACCGGAGGATTATATTTTTTACATTTAATTTTTAAATGAAATTAAGTTAATAAGAAAAGGGTGAATTTTTGAAGCTGATCCCCAGTTATAGATTAATAGCGATCACTCTATACATATAAGTAATTAAAACAAACGCATACTTGTGTTGAAATAATAAATCATTCAGTAATAACCATCGAAATTATGGGCTTTAGTGCAGCCTATATGAAGTAGACAAAAAACGAATTAACTATGAGAACCTGGTTGGGGATTTCGTGTAAATAACTAGTAATCCTACGAGATGAAATTAACTCTTCACTTGATCACTAGATTAAAAAAAATGCATAATTGAACGTATGTTTTCAATGCTTTTCTCCTTTCGTTTAGTTAATTGATGACGGTGCTCTTTAGTTTTTACAAGTGAGTTTTTGGTTTATAATAACAATTATCAAGTCTTATCAGGGGGTGAAACTTTGAATGAATATAATGTTACAGTTAAGAATGGCAGCACATTAATTCTGTCAGAAATTATTAAAGCTGAAGATGAAAGAGAAGTCCTTGGCACACTATTGATTACTAGCGAATTATTTAATCAACCTTTTACTGACATTAGGATTTTAGAACGCTAATTTGTTACTGAACTCTCCATTTGTTACAATCATAATAAATCTTAAAACAGTAGGCGATATTATGTGCGGGCGTTTCACCCTTTTCACTGACATTGAAGAAATAATTGACAGGTTTGATATTCAAGCGCCATTTAATGCCGAGTACCAATTTAGCTACAACATAGCACCTTCTCACTCTGTTTTATCCGTTATTAATGACGGATCTAGGAATCGACTTGGATATCTTCGTTG
>NZ_JBFUIB010000195.1:0-6565 GCF_056402095.1 Peribacillus sp. P4_C12 | reverse complement strand
ATGTATATCAATGCTCTGGCGACTGCTGGAGTAAAAGATGCCACCGTCTATGTCACTGCACCGATACCAGTTTCAGGTACAGCTGCTTTAACAGGAGTCATAAAAGCGTATGAGATTTCTTCCGATAAAACAATTCCGGAGGATGTGAAGCAAGCAGCTAATGAAGAAATGGTGAAGACAGCTAAATTGGGCGATGAAATCGGTACAGAGGAAGCCTCTGCACTCGTAACAAAAATCAAAGAAGAAATGGCCAAAAACCCACCGACTACGTCTGAAGAAGTCCGCCAGGTTGTCGAATCGTCTGCAAATGAACTTGGAGTTGTCTTAAATGAAGATCAAAAGCAAAGTTTGATTGATTTATTTAATAAGCTAAAAGAATTGAATATTGATTGGAACGCTGTTGGTGATCAGCTGACAGCAGCAAAAGATAAACTGTCCGATTTCCTTGGATCCGAAGAAGGACAATCATTTTTAGATAAATTGAAAGAAGTTTTCAATAGTTTAATAGACGCAATCAAATCATTTTTTAACTGATTTAGATAAAAAAAGAGGATGGCCATATGCCATCCTCTTTTCTTACTCCTTATTCATAACGGCTGCTTCTTGAAGGGCCAAATCCAAATGGATAAGATCTTCGAAGGTTTCGCGTTTAATGACTAAACGAGCTTCTCTATCTTCGACGAAGACTACGGCCGGCCTCGGAATCCGGTTGTAATTATTGGACATCGAATATCCATAAGCCCCTGTGCAAAAGACTGCCAATACATCCCCTCGTCCTGCTTTTGGCAAAGGTAAATCCCAAATCAACATATCTCCGCTTTCACAGCATTTCCCAGCAATGGACACTGTTTCTTCTACTGGATCAAGCGGACGATTGGCAAGAATTGCATCATACTTAGCCTCATATAGAGCTGGACGAATATTATCACTCATCCCACCATCAACGGCTAAATATTTACGTACATTAGGTACTTCCTTTTCAGAACCGACTTTATATAAAGTCACACCAGCGTCGCCGACTAATGAACGGCCAGGTTCAATCCAAATTTCCGGCATCTCCAAATCAGAATTAGCAACCAGGTTCTGCACTTCCCTTACGATTTCTTCTACATATTGAGAAGCTGGAAGAGGGTCGTCCTCTTCGGTATATCTGATTCCAAATCCGCCTCCAAGATTCAATACCTTTGGCTGGAAATCTATTGATTTATGCCAATTTTTTAGCTTGCCGATAATTTTTTGAGCGGCAAGCAGGAAGCCAGTCGTTTGAAAGATCTGCGAACCAATATGGCAGTGCAATCCTAATACTTCTATCCATTTACTTTGTAATGCTTGTCTAAGGGCCTCTTCAGCCTGACCGTTAATAAGATCAAAGCCAAATTTCGAATCTTCCTGCCCTGTTAAAATATAATCATGCGTATGCGCTTCAATACCTGGAGTCACACGAAGAAGGATTTTCACCTTTTGTTCTCGCTGTGTACAAATCTCCTCTAACAATGTCAGCTCTGAAAAATTATCGACTACAATACAGCCGATTTTATAATCCAAGGCCATATGTAGCTCTTCTTCACTTTTGTTGTTTCCATGAAAGTGAATACGGTCAGTTGGAAAATTAGCTTTGATTGCGGTATACAATTCTCCCGCTGAGACAACATCGAGAGAAAGGCCCTCTTGATCAGCCAACTGAATCATTGCAATCGAAGAAAAAGCTTTACTCGCATAGGCGACTTGAGCCGAAATTCCCAATTCCTCAAATGTTCGCTTGAATCCTCTAGCACGCTGGCGAATTAACTCTACATCATAAACATATAATGGCGTTCCAAATTGTTCAATCAATTCGATTGTGTCCACTCCGCCAATCTCCAGATGTCCACGTTCATTGACACGACCGGTTCCGTACAAATGCATGATAGCCTCACCTTCCTGACTTAAAACTAACGATTAATAAGAAATGAGACAGCCTCAAAGAGAGTTCTCACTTATGTAAGCGAAAAAAATTCTCCCTCTATGAAAAAGCCCCATCCAAATTAATCGATTATCCCGAATAAAAATGTTTTCTATCCTTTATTATCAAACAAACTGCTTAGTAGTTCGAAGGGAAAGCCAGATTGGTTTAACTTCAAAGAGACATAAAAGATCTTTCCCTTTGTGAAGCCTGAACATTACTGCTTTATCCGAATAAAATTAAATTACCACAACTTTTCGACAACATCAACCTTTAGATTTTCTAGGCTGCCTATATATATCCTGGGGATGTACAATACTCGGACGTTCTATAGAACCTGGATAAGGTCTTCTAAATATTATATGAGACAAAGCCTTCGGCTGAAACGGGAGAAGTGGCCATAAATAAGGTGTATTTAACGTTTTTATACTGGTAAGCAAAATAATATAAAGTGTGATCCCTATAATTAAGCCCGGCACTTTAAATAAAGCAACTAACACAACCAGCACTAAACGGGAAATTTTATTCGCAACCCCTAGTTCTAAACTAGGAGTGACAAATGTACCGATTGTCGCTACGGAAGCGTAGAGCACCACTTCAGGGACAAATAGGCCAACATCTATTGCTATCTGTCCTATCAAAACTGCCGCAACCAAGCCCATTGCCGTAGAAAGCGGGGTCGGGGTATGAACGGCAGCCATCCTTAAAAATTCTATCCCAATATCAGAAATAAAGATTTGGACAATAATCGGTATATGCGTTTTATCATTCGGCCCGATAAATTCAAGCTTATCGGGGAGAAGGGACGGTTCTAACGAAAACAATAACCAAATCGGCAGCAAATATATCGAAACGAAAATCCCGAAAAAACGTACCCAGCGCACCAAGGTTCCAACAGCAGGTGCCTGCCGATACTCCTCAGCGTGTTGCATGTGATGAAAAAGAGTGGACGGGGTAATGATGACACTCGGTGAAGTATCCACATAAATAAGGACATGCCCCTCAAGTAAATGCGTTGCCGCTACATCAGCACGCTCCGTGTATCTTACAAGCGGGTACGGGTTATATCCTTGCTTGACGATAAACTCTTCAATCGTCTTATCCGCCATCGTTATGCCATCAACTTCTATACTTTCCAATTCCTTGCGTACGACTTTTATTAAATCCGGATCGGCAATATCTTTAATGTATCCGATTGCTATATCCGTTTTCGAACGTTCCCCCACCTTCAAAATTTCAAAACGTAATCTTTCATCCCGAATTCTCCGTCTGGTTATCGCAGTATTTATGATGATATTTTCGACAAAACCATCCCTGGATCCACGGACCACCTTTTCCGTTTCAGGCTCCATTGGTTGCCTTCCAGGATAACTCCTGACATCTACAACCAACCCCATTGCTTTGCCATCGACAACGATAACTATCAAACCGGACAATACTTGATCAACAAGCTCATCCAACGTACTTATTTCTTCAACAGATTGGTGGACAACCAAGTTTTTGATTGCTTCAAACACTTTTGTCGTCATGATTTCAGTATTTTTGTTATGGATTAGCGAGTCAAGAATTCCAAGGATGTACTCTGTATCCGTCAACCCGTTCACATAGTAAAGATGTACATCTTTTTTTAAGACCTTTATTCTTCTTACCCCTAAGTCAAAGCTGACGCCAAGACCGACTTTTTCTTCCATGAACGCGTCTACTTCCGCTACTCTATTCGGAATCGGTTTCATGTTTTGAGGATTTTCTGAAGCCACTATGACCGCTCCTTTCCAAAATAAGTTCCACTGCAAGCTTCGTGATTGGTGCTCCTTTTTTAAAATCATCTTGATGGGACATTTTCCCGATATCCCCTATCCCCACCACTATCGGAACATTTAATTCATCGATGCAATACACTGTATCGCCTGTTATCTTTCCTAGTTCAAATTCCTGGGCCCCGTATTTATCAACTCCGTTTGGTGTTAAATTCCCATCCCGGTCAATACATACATCTACCTTTGTCCATTCTTCCCTCCTTGTCTTTGAAGCAACTGCAATAACCCCAAGGACATCTATATCAGGATGGCCGGCAACCACCTTCATCGCCTGTTCTCCGTATCCTTCACCGATGAAACCACTATCATCAAACATAACCAGTACAGGATCATACTTTGCCTTTTTTATTAATTCAACTAGCTCATTGCCCGAATAACGGGATGGATTACCTTGGGACATAGAGATGCACCGTCCCCCTATTTCCTTAGCTACAAGCTGGACAGCCCGTTTTGCATACTCATCTCCATCCGTTATCATTATCACTTTTCGTTTGGTCACCATCTTGGCCCTTCTTTCATCATCAGGAATAGTACTTAAGAACTTACAAATCGACAAAATAAATCCATTGGAATAAAGAACCGGCTATCTTCCCTAATACGAGTGCCATTAACAGATAAATAATCTTCTCTTGAATTCCGATTCGTTTAGAAAGAATCGGAAAAACATTCAATACTTCAGTCAAGGCAGCAGCCAGCATCCCATTAAAAATCCCATCTGCTAAGCCAATCGGAATTAATAAAAAATGATGCAGGAAAAATTTCGTTTCCTGTAAGCCTAACCATGTTCCAGCGACAACACCTGCAATAATTGCTCCTTCATAGTAATGAATCATTTTCATCGTTTTCGTCAACTGAGTCAGTCTCGGTATCACTCCAAGTACAGTCAAAAACGCTACAAAACCGGCACCTGTTGCAAAACCTCCAGCTAAACCGACAAAGATTCCGAAGATAATTTTACCTGTCATCAAGATCGCGCACGTTTTCCTTATTTTCATTCATGGTGACATAACGGTCTAAATCCTGCTGGTAATTGAACATTTCAACTTCGAGCGGACTAGGTTCCTCATTAAAGCGTTTTTTAAAAAAGTGATTAAAAAATAAAATCATTCCTATGCCAAGTCCGAAGCTATAAGGTATCTGTATTAATAGTGGCTTTTCATCTAGCTTCCCTGTTATTAACGTAAAGACTTTTTGATGGACTTCCCCCATACTGACATCAACATGGAAATTCATAATTGTCATCCCAGCTCCAATAAATAATAAGAACCAGACTAGAGCAAAAGTCAGGTAAGACATTTTCTTTTTTGAATATATGACTTCTATGATGGTCTGGGATGGCCCAAATGTCTGCACTTCAATTTGCGGATCCACTTTACGAATGGCCATGATAAGTTGAGCCAAATCAATGACAATAATATTCTTATCTTCCTTCTTGACCGTTAATATAAAGGTCTCTTCAATTATTTGAATCACTTCTTCAGGTCCGATTATCCTTGCAATATCTTTAATCCTCACCGTTTGATTTCCCTTTACTTGTACACGGTTCCTCATCCTGATATATACAACTGCCATTATCATCACATCCCGACCTTTTATTTCCTTATGATAGTAGTATGGATTGGAAACACAGTGAAAATGCAGGAAGTAACGGATGTCCAAATATTACTAATACAAGGGTGAAAGAAAACAAAAAAGACATGCTGAATGACAGCATGTCTTTTTTGTTTACATTATTAACTTAATGAGTTGGGAAAAAAATCAGTTGAACTAAAAATATCAATCCAAAAATATAAATAAGTGGATGAACTGATTTTCCTTTTCCACTAAATAACTTCATAAGGGGATATGTTATGAATCCAATTGCAATCCCCGTTGATATGCTTGAAGTAAGAGGCATCGTTAAAATAATCGCAAATGCCGGAAATGCATCATCAAACATTTTCCAATTGACTTTAGCTAAACCTTCCATCATAAAACAACCTACGATAATCAAAACAGGTGCAGTGATTGCTGAAACTGAAGAAATGGCCGAGATCAATGGAGAAAAGAAAATAGATGCTGCAAACAAGATAGCTACCACCGTGGCTGTTAAACCAGTACGGCCTCCTGCTGCCACACCTGTGCTAGATTCAACATATGCTGTGGAAGGACTTGTTCCAAACAAAGAGCCAATTGTCGTCGCAATTGCATCTCCTAAAAATGCTTTTTTCGCACGAGGTATTTTCCCGTCCTTCGTTAAACCTGCCTGCTCCGTTACTCCAATCAATGTACCTGTCGTATCAAAGATTGTCACAAGTAAAAAGGCAAAAACAACTGAATATAGAGAGTTCGTAAAGACCCCAGAGATATCGATATCGAAAAATACCGGTGTAGGCGGCACAGATAGCACTCCATTAAAGTTGAGAAGACCGATAAAGTAGCCAATGACTGCCGTAATGATCATCCCAATAAAAATTGCTCCTTTAACATTGCGTGCCATTAAAATTAACGTTATAAATAAACCTGCAATTGCTAAAACTGTTCCATGTTGATGCAAGTCGCCAAGCGTAACCATAGTTGAATCATTCGGTACGACGATTCCCGCGTTTTTCAATCCGATAAACGCGATGAATAAACCAATTCCAGAGGTGATTCCATATTTTAATGAATTCGGAATGGCATCAATTATCATTTTGCGCAAGCTCGTTACACTTATCAATAAAAATAGCAAGCCTGCGATGAAAACTGTTCCAAATACGGTTTGGTATGAAAGACCTTGCGCACCAACTACACTAGCAAAATAAGCATTCAAGCCCATCCCCGGTGC
>NZ_JBFUIB010000194.1:0-6594 GCF_056402095.1 Peribacillus sp. P4_C12 | reverse complement strand
CTACTCTTACATTTTCAGAAATAAGCTCAGGTAAAAAGGTCCCGAGGAATTCCTGAGGAAGCTTCATTAAAAAGTCGACTTCACTTTTCGGACGTTTCCAATTTTCAGTGGAGAACGCATAGACGGTTAATGTTTTTACTCCTAATTTATTGGCTACTTTCGTAATTTTACGAACGGTTTTCATTCCTTCATGATGACCGGCCACGCGTGGCAGTGCACGCTTTTTGGCCCAACGGCCGTTTCCATCCATAATAATGGCAATATGTTGAGGAACATCAAACTTCTTAATATGCTGAATCCTATTTGTTACATCGGAAGAAGCATCTTTTTTAACGAAACGCTTCCATAGTGAATACATATGTTAGTCCCCCATTAGGTTGTACTTATCTCTCTACAAAGTTAAAAATATTCGCGCTCTATGTATATCAAGCTTTCTGCGAAAAAGAACAGAATCTTTATTATAATATCAAAAAAAAACTTGTTCTCATATTATTATGAAAAAAATTTCTTAATTAGAAGTCAGAAGGGGAGAAATTATCACTTCTTTTTTCTAAAAACAGTTTATCATTTGCAATGAAAAATACAAAAAAGGACCACCTCCAACGTTTGCATGCAGCTTACTAACTCAAGGCGTAATCATTATCGGAGAAACCTTATTATAACAGTTTTCTCTTTTTAGCACACCTATATGTTAGAACTAAGACATGACCTGTATGGATTCGGCCCTCTTTATTTTATATTTTAAGAAGAGATTATACTTCCAAAATTTCTTTTTCTTTATCTTTCGTAATCTCATCGATTTTCGTGATATTGCCATCAGTCATCTTTTGGATGTCATCAGCATAGCCGCGTAAATCATCTTCAGTGATTTCACCATTTTTTTCAAGTTTTTTCAAATCGTCATTACCATCGCGACGAACATTACGGACTGCTATTTTCGCTTCTTCCGCTTCTTTCTTGACAACCTTCACAAGCTCTTTTCTACGTTCTTCAGTTAACGCAGGAATGGCAATACGGATGATTGACCCATCATTGGAAGGATTTAAACCTAAGTCAGATTTCAAAATCGCTTTTTCAATCTCACCTAAGACGGTTTTGTCATAAGGCTGAATCACTAAAAGTCTAGCTTCCGGTACAGAAATACCAGCAACCTGATTAATCGGGGTTGGAGAACCATAATAATCAATAGATATTCTATCAAGCAACGAGGCATTCGCCCTGCCGGCACGGATGCTGGCTAATTCACGTGTGTAAGCTCCAATGGCTTTTTCCATTTTCGTTTTCGCATTTGAAATAACTTGTTTCGGCATCTTTTATTTCCCCCTTACAATTGTTCCAAGCGTTTCGCCTAAAACCGCTCGTTTAATATTACCTTTTTCCATAATCGAGAAGACAATCAATGGTATATCATTGTCCATGCAAAGTGAGGACGCAGTTGAATCCATTACTTCTAATCCCTCTTTAATCACATCAAGATAAGAAAGTTCATCATACTTCACAGCATTTTTGTCTTTAACCGGGTCAGCATTATAAACGCCATCCACATTATTCTTCGCCATCAAGATAACGTCAGCTTCAATTTCAGCTGCACGCAAGGCGGCAGTAGTATCCGTTGAAAAATAAGGATTACCTGTACCAGCTGCAAAAATTACAACCCTCTTTTTCTCAAGATGTCTGATCGCACGGCGTCTAATGTATGGTTCTGCCACTTGTCTCATCTCAATGGAAGTTTGGACGCGTGTTTCAATTCCAAGTTGATCAAGGCTATCTTGTAAAGCCAATGAGTTCATGACTGTAGCCAACATACCCATATAATCGGCATTAGCACGATCCATGCCCATTTCACTTCCGATTTTCCCGCGCCAAATGTTTCCGCCACCGACAACTACAGCAACTTCTACATCAAGTTCAGCTACTTCTTTCACTTGTTCAGCAATTGATTTAATTACTGCAGGGTTAATTCCAAACCCTTCGTCACCGGCTAATGCTTCGCCACTGAGTTTTAGTACAACACGTTTATATTTAGCGTTACTCATGAAAACCTCCAACTATGTAATCTTTTCGTTCGTTCATCCCGTTATTCTTGCTAACAAAAGTTCATGACATTTCAAAAAATAGGGAACACTAGAGTGTTCCCTATTCAATCATTTTCTTGCAATTAGTCTTTTTTAACTTGGTTCATTACTTCTTCAGCAAAGTTTTCTTGACGTTTTTCAAGACCTTCGCCTACTTCATAACGAACGAATGATTGGATTTTTCCACCTATAGATTCAACGAATTGTCCAACTTTTTGATCTGGATTTTTAACGAAAGCTTGTTCGTTCACACAGATTTCTTCGTAGAATTTGTTGATACGTCCTTCAACCATTTTCGCAACGATTTTTTCTGGTTTACCTTCATTAAGAGCTTGTTGTGTAAGAACTTCACGTTCGCGGTCTAATTCACTTGCATCCACTTGGTCACGTGAAATATATTTCGGGTTAATTGCAGCGATATGCATTGAAACGCCTTTAGCAGCCTCTGCATCAGTTGTACCCTCAAGAACAGAAAGCACACTGATACGTCCACCCATGTGAAGGTATGCGCCAAATGCGTCATTATCTGTTTTTGTAACAACTTGGAAACGACGTAGAGTTAAWTTTTCACCAATTTTAGCAACTGCCGCATTGATATGATCTGCAACTTTTGCTCCATTTTCCATTGTTTGCTCAAGAGCAATTTCAACGCTTTCAGGTTTGTTAGCAAGAAGGAATGCAGCCAATTCTTTAACAAGAGCTTGGAAGCCTTCGTTTTTAGCAACAAAATCTGTTTCTGAGTTCACTTCAAGGATAACTGCTTGGTTTCCTTCAACAACGATAGAAGTTAAACCTTCAGCAGCGATACGGTCTCCTTTATTAGCAGCTTTCGCAATTCCTTTTTCACGTAGGAAATCGATTGCTTTTTCCATATCACCTTCAGTTTGTACTAGCGCCTTTTTACAGTCCATCATGCCGGCACCAGTTTTTTCACGCAATTCTTTAACTAATTGTGCAGTGATTGCCATAATATTTATCCTCCTCAAATTAAATGCAGTTTATTCAGTCTTTACCCATTTTGCCAGATAATACTTGTTTTTATCAATAAAAACAACAAATTATAGCAAAATTCTCAAAAAACCATCAGCCGGTCATTCTTATGGACAAAACCCTGATGTCATATTATCTTCATTCCCTGAAAATCAACCGTAACGTTTTTTAAAAATTCGCACGGGATTTATGTATGCTTATTTAGTGCAAAAAAAAGGGATAAAAGGCATTATCCTCTTATCACCTTTTTTTCTTACTAATTAAGCAACCTTTTTTGCCTATTAAGCAGTTGTTGTTTCAGTTGCTGTTTCTTCGCCTTGTTTAGCTTCTAAGATAGCATCTGCCATTTTACCTGTTAATAATTTAACAGCACGGATTGCATCGTCATTCGCAGGAATAACTACATCGATTTCATCCGGATCACAGTTTGTATCAACGATACCAACAAGTGGAATGTGTAATTTGTGTGCTTCCGCAACAGCAATACGCTCTTTGCGAGGGTCGATAACGAAGATCGCATCTGGAAGAGTCTTCATATCTTTAATACCGCCTAAGAATTTCTCTAAGCGATCCCATTCTTTTTTAAGTTGGATAACTTCTTTTTTAGGAAGTACTTCGAAAGTTCCGTTTTCTTCCATTTTTTCGATATCTTTAAGACGAGTAATACGTTTTTGGATTGTTTCAAAGTTTGTTAAAGTTCCACCTAACCAGCGTTGGTTTACATAGTACATACCAGAACGGATAGCTTCTTCTTTAACAGATTCTTGAGCTTGTTTTTTAGTACCAACGAAAAGAACAGTTCCACCGTTAGCAGCTAGTTCTTTAACGAAGTTATAAGCTTCCTCAACCTTTTTAACTGTTTTTTGAAGGTCGATGATGTAGATGCCGTTACGCTCAGTGAAGATATATTTCTTCATTTTCGGGTTCCAGCGACGTGTTTGGTGTCCGAAATGCACACCAGCTTCAAGCAATTGTTTCATAGAAATGACTGACATTTTAGTTCCTCCTAAATGGTTTTGTTTTTCCTCCGCTCCGATCATTTTCATACAGAAACTGTCTAAACAGCACCATCTGCTAGAATCACGGGGCGTGTGTATTAACACCATTTCATAATATATCATAATGATACGACACTATCAAGCAAAAATTATCTATTCATGTGAAACTTTAATAAAAGTTCAATTTCTGTTTTGCCGCGATTTAATTTTTTTGCGATTTTTTCTATAGAATGGCCTTGATCCGCTAAATATTCTACTTGTTCATTTAATGATAATTCATTTAATCCAACCTGTAACATGCCTGAAAATTCTTTTTCATACTCCTGGTTGGACAGAGAAGGGGCTTCTGAAGAAAGGTCCAATCTATCTTCCGATTTTAAGGGAAATCTATGCTCCTCATTATCTTCTGGCTTTTTGTTATAGGCTTCGGCAGCTTGCTTTTTTGTTCCCATATGCCGCCCTTCTTTGTAATCGGGCAACATTTTTTTCTCTCGCTTGATTTCGTTATCTCTCGTGGAATTCTTCACTACCGCACGTTCTTGTTCTTCATGCTCACCCTTGGGTTTTAATGCAACTGAATTCGTAAAAGTCTTTACCAACGTCTCGTTATCTTCCTTCATTTCCATTAAATAACCAGACAAAAGTTCTTCCATCTCACTTATGATGGCTTTTTGGTCTTTTTCAAGCTTAGTTAAACGATTTTGACGGAGATATAAAACGACAACGGCGAAAATGGTGAGCATGTTTAAAAGAAACAGTAGAAACATAAAAATCACTAACATGGTGCCTCCCCTTAACCCGAATAGTCAATCCTGATTCCTTTATACGGATGAGAATCTTTTTTCACTGTTGTTATTGTTTTTTTCTTATTTTCTTTCTGCCTATCTTTTTTAAGAAACTGCCATTTATCGGCATTCCCTTCTTTTTCATAAAAATGAGCGGGAAGCTTTTGTTCTTCACTAACTACAGTCTTTAGTTTCCGTTCTTGATTCTTTCGAACTTGATGGGCAGCATGATCTTGTTGGATTAAATTTTTTTGTTGATTTTGCTCTTGGATTTTCCCTGCATCTTGGGTTCTCGAAAGAGCAATTTGCATCTCGATCGCGTTAAAACTCATGACAACCCACCCCTTTCTATAAAAACGGCATTTACAGTACTCTTTCTGACCCTACAACTCAAAATACTGAACAAGGAACTAGCCAGTATTATCGTCATCGTAACCAATTAAGTTGGATGGACCTGAAATGGGCAGTGGATTTTTTTGTTGGCGATTTGAAGAGTATTGCTGGTTTACTCTACTATTGGGAGGCAAAACACAACTCAATCTACCCTTTCAGGCACCAATATAGAATATTATGTAATTTATATACCTTTTACAGGGTCTATTTTCGAACACATGACGATTTAACCTGGGTGATATTGCTCAAGAGAACTCCATGGGAATAGTTTTCCAGACAATTTATTATGCACTTAGGTAACAGCATGATATGAAACCCAGCCTCCATGCCCCTTTACCCTCTCTATATTACTGCTTAATTCTTTTTATCCTGCATTGCGTTTCTTAGTTTATATATCGTCTTAGAATGGATCTGAGAAATCCGCGACGTAGATAGGCTCATTACTTGTCCAATTTCGGTTAAAGTAAGCTCTTCTTTATAAAAAAGTTGTAAAACCAACTGTTCCTTTTCATTAAGTGTTTCTATAACTTTGGCTAGTTCCACATACAGTTCGTTCCTTAACAGATGTTCCTCAGGTAGATTTGCTTTTTCATCTTTAATATGAAAGTTTGTGCCTTCTTTATCATCTTGCTCTTGAGGATTCTCATCCATTGATAAAACGTTGGCAAAGAAATTTTCATTTAATGCAGCATATACATCATCTTCCGGAATATTTAATTCAGATGCAATTTCATTTGGCGAAAGATTCCTCATGTATTTCTGCTCTAATTTTTCGATCGCAGACTCAATTTTCTTGGCTTTATCTCTAGCACTTCGCGGGAGCCAATCTTCTTTCCTTAATCCATCTAGTATCGCGCCACGAATTCGAAATGAAGCATATGTGTCAAATTTCAGATCACGTTTTGGATCAAAACGTTCTAGGGCATTGAATAACCCCATCATCCCCAAACTCCTTATATCATCACGGCTCACATTTTTAGGCATGCTCACTGAAATGCGTTGGACATGATAAGATACAAGTGGGATATATTTCTTAACCAAATTGTCCCCTGCTTGTTGATCTCTGCAGTCAATCCAATTTTTCCAGCATAACTGTTCCTCTCCGATAGTCAGATTAGACATAGGACTTCCTCCTAACATTGTATACATTTTGTAATCAAAACGGCCAACGAGGCTCTAGATGCAACAATATTTTGATTGCAAGTGTTCCTGTCATTTTCAAGTTGCACTTTTTTCTGACAAGTCGTAATCCCTTATTATATGTTTTTTGTCCCTTTATTCACGGTCCGGATATTTAACATACAATCTTTCGAATTAAATTCTATTGTTCTACCGCTATTCCCACCCACATCT
>NZ_JBFUIB010000193.1:0-6639 GCF_056402095.1 Peribacillus sp. P4_C12 | reverse complement strand
CCTTATTAATAACGCTGGAGGTCCTCCAGGGGGGGCATTTTCTGATTTCAATGATGAAGAATGGCAACAATCTTTCGAACTGAATTTACTGAGCTTCATTCGGACGATTCGAGAGAGCCTGCCATATCTAAAAAAACAAGGTGGTAAAATTGTTAATATTGCTTCTTCGTCTATTAAGGAGCCGATTCCAGGACTTGTATTATCGAATACATTCCGGACTGCAATTGTTGGATTATCAAAAACGTTAGCTTCTGAGTTAGCTCCAGACCAGATATTAATCAATACGGTTGGTCCGGGTAGAATCGCAACAGACCGCATTCAGCATCTTGATCAATTTAATGCAGAGAAACAGGGAGTCACTACTGAAGAAATTACTGAAAAATCGATAAATAAAATCCCTCTTGGCCGTTATGGGGAACCTGAGGAATTTGCGAGATTCGTTACTTTCCTTGTCTCAGGGGCTAATACATACTTAACTGGCCAGTCCTATTTAGTTGATGGAGGCATGGTAAAGTCTATTTAATAAAGTAATTAATATAAGTAGAATTGAGGAGATTGGTCTTGACGAAAATGAACACAGTAATCGGATTTATTGGTATAGGAGTAATGGGAAAAAGCATGGCCGGAAATCTACTAAAGGCAGGATATGAGGTATATGTCTATACTAGGACGAAAGAAAAGGCAAGCAATCTAATCTCTCAGGGGGCAAAATGGGCAACAACACCTAAGGAAATCGCACAGCAAACTAACGTAATTATCTCCATGGTTGGATACCCAAGCGATGTCGAAGAAATATATCTTGGTGAACATGGGCTTATCGAGAATGGAAAAAAGGGTACCTATTTAATTGATATGACTACCTCCACGCCTTCTTTGGCCGTAAGAATAGCCGAAGAAGCGAAGAAAAAAGGCATGGAAGCACTTGATGCCCCCGTTTCTGGAGGGGATATCGGTGCAAGGGATGCGAAACTTACCATTATGGTCGGCGGAGACATTAAGGCCTTCGAATCTATTCAGACAATTTTTGATATCATCGGCAGCAATGTTGTCTATCAAGGTCCAGCGGGATCGGGACAGCACACGAAAATGTGTAATCAAATTGCAATTGCATCTAATATGATCGGGGTTACTGAAGCGATCTCTTATGCCAAAAAGGCAGGTTTGGATCCAGACCGCGTTCTGCTGAGCATATCATCGGGGGCTGCCGGAAGCTGGTCATTGTCTAATCTTGTACCTCGAATGGTAAAAGGTGATTTTGAACCTGGTTTTTATATCAAGCATTTTATTAAAGATATGAAAATTGCACTTGATGAAGCGGAAAGAATGGGAATGGATGCTCCTGGATTAACCTTGAGCAAATCCTTATATGAGAACCTTGCAGAAGCTGGAGAGGAAAATAGCGGTACTCAGGCTTTATATAAACACTATAATAATTAAAGTGCTACCTTCTCTTTCTTATGAATAAGCTGAAAGCGACAGCCTTTACAAAAAGGAGCGATCGTTTATGGGCGAATTCGATGACATTAACATGAAATTTCAAGAATTAGAAGATGGCCGATACATTGTTCGGATTGAAGGTTTTAAACGCGAAAAAACCATTAACCAAACAAAGCCCATTCGATGGGAGTTAAAATTAATGAATGAAAGTCCACTAATTCTGCCGGTGAAATTCAGCCATATTGAAACAAATGCCGGTTTCCAGATTCTGATGCGTGAGTTAAAAAGTTTAGGTCATTCGAAGCCGCGTTCCGCAAAGGAATTTGAAGAAGTGATGGCAGATTTACTTGGATCGATCGTTGAGGTGAGCCTTACGACAACAAATAAGGAAGAAGGTTATCGCGAAATTCGGTTTTTACGGAGATTATATTAACCAATAAAAAGTTTTGTGGAGAATTGTTAGTAGCATGAAAATTTTTAAGAATAGGAAAGTGGCCTTCAATAGTTCAATCAATTGAAGGCCACTTTTTTGTTCAATTATTCTTAAGTAAAAAAGCTTCAATACGGTCTAAAGCCATTTTCAGAGTTTCCATTGAATACGCATATGAAATCCTAAAGTACCCTTCACCTAGTGAAGAAAAAGCATCACCGGGGACTACAGCCACTTTTTCCTGTTTCACAAGTTTGAGACAGAATTCAAGTGAAGAAGTGAAACCTTCAGGCAGCTTCACAAAGAAGTAAAAGGCACCATTTGGTTTGACTATTTCTAAATTCATTGCTTGTAAGCGGTTGTATACGTATTCTCTTCTCAGGGCATACTCGGACTTCATGGGAAGGGCATCATTCTTGCCTGCTGTTAAAGCAGCCAAAGCAGCTCTTTGAGAAATGGAAGAGGCACAGGTCACATTATATTGATGGACCTTTAGAATATGCTGAGAGATAGCTACAGGCGCAAATAGAAGGCCAATTCTCCAACCAGTCATCGAATGAGACTTGGATAAACCGTTTAAGACGATGGTTTGGTCCTTTAAATAAGTGGCAATCGATACATGTTTTTGATCAAATACGAGCTCGCTGTATATCTCATCCGCCAAAATGAAGATATCTTTGTCCCGTACGAGCTCGGCGATATCCTTTAATTCGTCAGCAGACAATGTGACTCCAGTTGGATTTGAAGGATACGGCAGAACGATGCATCGTGTATTATCAGTTATGTATTGTTCAATGATATCTGCAGTTAAACGAAATCCATTTTTGGTTGTATCCGCATAGATAGGGGCTGCTCCACACATTTTGATAATCGGTTCATAGCCTGGATATACAGGGCCAGGGAGTATCACTTCATTCCCGGGGGTGAGAATGGTCCGGAATGTAACGTCGATACCCTCGCTTGCACCTGAAGTTACTATGACTTCATTCGCTGGATCATAGGTAAGCTGGTATTTATCTTTTACATATTCAGATGCGGCTTCCCTTAATTCTAAATAACCGGCATTATGAGTATAAACCGTATAATCATTATCAATAGCTTGTTTGGCCGCTTCTTTAATATGCAGCGGGGTTGGAAAATCTGGCTGTCCTATCGTTAAGGAAATGGTTCCTTCGATATCAGCGACCATATTGTAAAATTTACGGATTCCTGATATTTGAACTTCTTTTACTAGAGGGTTTACTAAATGCTCCATCTATGAATATCCTCCCTTTTCATACTTCATGAGATTATGTACTATGTTTGACGGATTCACTCTATTTTATCATTTAGTTTGGATGGGGGAGAAATACTTTTTGAGATTAATGAAATAAAGGTATAATGAGAATTAAGAAAATTTTGAGGGTTGATACATATGATAAGGACTTGTGCTATAACTTCAGATCAGGAAGTCAATTTTGATTTGCCACTAGTGGAAATGAATAATCCGGATATTGAGTGGTATTGGGTAGATTTTTCAAATCCTACAGAAAAGGAAATTGAACTTTTATCGAGTCATTTTCACTTTCATCCGCTGGCTATTGAAGACTGTCTGGATGACTTTAACCAGCGTCCAAAAATGGATTTTTATGAGGGGTACCAATTTATTGTTATACATGCTCTCAGGCAAAAGGTCTTTAGAGCTGTCGAACTTGATATGTTTGTGGGAGAAAAATGGTTAGTCACATTTCATAAGGAGGAGCTGCTTGAACTTGAGACGGTGTGGAAGGAAGTCCATCAAAATAACATGCTAAAGCAGGGTCCTTTTTTTCTAATGCATAGATTGATTGATCGGATCGTCGATGAATTTTTTCCACCTGTATATAAAATGGAAAGCGAATTAAGTAGTATCGAGGATAATACCGAAAATGAAACCATTACAGACTTGATGGATCAGTTATTTGATTTACGTACGGATATGTCAAAACTTCGCCGAACTATACTACCGATGCGTGATTTACTTTACAGGATGATTTCGTCCGAGCGGCTTAATTATTTAAAAGATCAGCATCTGTATTTTAATGATGTTTACGATCACCTACTTAAATTAACCGAAATGTTGGAATCATACCGGGATTTTTCATCTGATATCCGGGATAGCTATTTGTCTGTTAACTCTAATAATATGAATTCGACGATGATGACTTTGACTGTCATTACTACCATTTTCATGCCGCTGACTTTTATAGTAGGTGTGTATGGGATGAACTTTCAATATATGCCCGAATTAAACTGGCACTATGGCTATTTCCTGGTCCTCGGAATGATGGGGGGAATTGCGCTGATGATGTTTTTATACTTTGTTAAAAAAGGTTGGCTGAATCCTAGAAAAAGATCAAGAAAGAGCTAAAAATATCCAGCTAATCAGCTTTTTTCAATGAAAGCTATATTAATTTGATACTTTATTTTGATATAATAAAAAAAGAATAAAATACCAAATTTATGAATATGAGGTGTTTAAATGGAAGTTGGGGTTGTTGAAAGCCCAGTGGAAAGAGGAGAGTATGCTGGATTTTGGCTGCGCTTTGGCGCGAATATTATTGATGGCATTATAATCGGGATCCCTACCGGAATCATATCGGCTTTTGTAAGTATTTTTTGGAGTGGCGCGATGATGGAATTACAGGAATCGACAATCGATCCTAATTACGAGGCATCATTGAGTGATATATTCGTTTTCCTGGCAGGAGCAATTATCATTCTATTTTTATCTTTACTTATAAGCTTTCTTTATTATACTTTATTACATTCCTCGAAATGGCAAGGCAGCGTCGGGAAAATACTCCTAAATATTAAAGTGACGGATTTAAATGGAGGACGAATAGGGTTTGGTAGAGCTACAGGGCGTTATTTTGCGACGATCATATCAGGGATGATCTTTTATATCGGCTATATCATGGCAGGGTTTACATCGAAAAAACAGGCACTTCACGATATGATTGCAGGTACGGTAGTAGTCAAAAAATGATCATGGAAAAAAGGGGACTCTGATATGAGCTCCCTTTTTTTGTTTGGCTTAAATAGATAATCTCTTCTTGATTCTATTTTTCTTACCATTGCACTAAACAAAAGACGAAAGAAACCGAATTATTAGGTATGAGTTCATTTATAATATCATCGTAGGTCTATTTGACCAAAAAAAATATTATTTTAGATAATGGTATATATGAAAAAGTAAGGGAAGGGCGAGATAAAGCAATGGAAGCAAATAAAGGGATTTTACTAGAAAGTGGAACGAATGAGCTAGAGATTGTTGAATTCGGCATAGGAAAGAATAAATTTGGCATCAATGTAATTAAGGTAAAGGAAATCATTAATCCAGTACATATCACGCTTGTTCCTCATTCACATCCAAATGTTGAAGGAATTATTGAGCTTCGCGGGGAGGTACTACCGGTTGTAAATGTAGCGGATGCCCTAGGATTTCCAGCATCGGGAACACCAGAGCAAGATAAATTCATAGTCGCTGAATTCAATCAGCAAAAAGTGGTGTTCCATGTCCATACGGTGACACAGATACACCGCATCTCTTGGACTCAAATTGAAAAGCCTTCGGATATGTATCAGGGATTGGAAAGTCAGATTATCGGTGTAATAAAATTAAACAGTGAAATGATTTTATTACTTGATTTTGAAAAAGTAGTGGTTGAAATCAATCCGAATTCAGGAATCAGCGTCCAGCAGGTTAAAAAGCTGGGTCACCGGCAAAATTCAGAAAAGAGAATACTTATTGCAGAGGATTCTCCATTACTGAGAAAGCTACTGTTTGATACATTGTCAGAAGCGGGGTTTAAACACCTAGTGTTTTATGAAAATGGGCTAGATGCATTAAATTATTTAGAGAGTTTGATCGAATCAGGAAAGCAGGTTGTTGAAGAAGTGCAATTGGTGATTACTGATATTGAGATGCCTCAAATGGACGGTCATCATCTAACTAGAAGAATCAAGGAAAATAGCGAACTTACTGTATTGCCAGTTATTATTTTCTCCTCATTGATTACGGATAGCCTGCGCCATAAAGGGCAAGTTGTTAGGGCTGATGCACAAATCAGCAAACCTGAAATCGCTGCTCTAATAGATTTGATAGACAAATTTGCTTTATAGCATTGGAAAACGGGCCGAGGGTGTATAACCTCTCGTCCCGTTTTTATTATCCAATTTTTACCCTTTAATACTTGGAACCTTTTCCTAAAAAAGAGGAGGGGAATGGATTATGAAATGGCTGCTTGACCGGGCCCCGTCCGTAAGGCCTTTTCTCAGTATTGGTAGAGTTCGGCTTCTTTTCACCTGCTTGTCCAACGTAAGATTGTAAGATTTGCTTTGCCTTGGATAATGACAAGGAGGCTTTAGGGTTCCGTATGGATGCTGCCCGGCTGCCGAGGTGGGGTAGATTTTTCAAGTCTTCCTTAGTAGGAGGTAGGTGAAAAACATATGATCCGCATTCGACAATTACGTCGGATTGTTGTGCGGCAAAGCGAGGGTTATCAGAGAAATGAAGTCCAATCTTCTTCGCTTTTCCTTCTTGTATTAGCTTGTTTAATGCAAGCCGTTTTAAATTATATAAATTTTTAGGTTCCAATGCAGTCTTCGCATGTTTATTTACAATAAACACGGCCTGGGCAAGGGAGTTAATCGAAAACTCATCCATTTCAGAATGTCCTTTCGTGTGGTTCATTATAGAAACTCCTTTTCTTCATAAGGTGAGAAGGAAAGGAAGCCTGTTTCTTTCCTTC
>NZ_JBFUIB010000192.1:0-6658 GCF_056402095.1 Peribacillus sp. P4_C12 | reverse complement strand
ATTATCTTGACAATTGAGGGTGATATCTTTGCATCAATTAAAGGGGGCATTACTTCTTTAGGGGGCTGGAAACAGCTCCTTTTCTTATAGAACTATCGGGGCTGGTTAGTTCAACAAGGAATGAGTTATCAATACATAAGTTCTGATATTTTGAGATAATCAAAAGATATCAAGACTTTGAAGGTAAAGGGGTAAAAGATGAAGAAATATATTTCAATAAACATAATATTGTTTATTGTATTTTTGGCAGGAACCATAATTACGATATTTATAATATATAAGGATATTGATACTTCGCTTTCTCTTAAAGTTATCATAGGATATGTAATCTATCTTCTTCTATATGGTTTGTTCTCCATCTTTCTAGTTATTGCGAATACAAGGAAGTTAAATTGGATTCAAATAAGAAAAAGGCTTTTTACGTTTATTACTTGGTTTATTTCTTTAAGTGCTACATACTATCTTATGTATTATTTTTTAAAAAGTTCGGAAATGGATGTTTGGGATTTAAGTATCCCTTTTGGTGTATCATTTGGATTGGCTTTTTCTGATTTAATGTCTTGGAAAAAGAAAGACTAAAGCATTGATGTTTTTGCTAAAGAATTCTTTACTGAATAAGTATTAATGCCTTTTTGTTTTTTTACTAACGGGCGGGTTAGCTGAAGATCAGAGCTATCTTTAAGGCAGCAGTTTCTTTATTGAACTAACGAGGCAGGATAGTTCAATAAGGGGAATATTGAAAATTTCCCTAAAATAGTGAAAGATAGATGAGGGATTTGTTATGAAAATTAGTCAAACCAGGAATTTCAATTTGGTCGCTAAATTAAATAAATATGTGCACGATTTACATTCAAATTTATATCCTAAATACTTTAAGGGAAAATGTGAAGGAAGTTTTCAAAAGTCTGGTTAATAACGAAAGTTTCATTTTCCTTTTGTTAGAAGATAACGAAGAAGCTCTTGGCTATGCTTGGATAGAGATAAGAGAATATATACACGAGATTAGCATAGTAGAAACAAAGAGGAATAAGGGGTATGGTTCAAGTCTTATGGAATGTATATATGAAATTGCGAACGATCGAGGAATAGATTAAATAGAATTAGATTATTGGTTGGAGAACAGTGTTGCAAAGGACTTTTATAAAAAGCAAAATTTTATAAAGTGAACTAACAGGTGCTTTACTTCAATAGCAGGGTTGCTTAGAAACCAAGAAAGAAGATGTATTGTTTCTTAATTTGAAAAAAATATATATGAAGAACCTGGATAAACCATTGAATAGTACACTTGTTTCATTAGTAAATGATTGGCACATAAGAACATATTTATCTTAATATATACAAGGGGGAGTATTTATGCTAATTGTAACGACAGAACAGATTGAGGGGTATAAAATTAAAGAAATAAAAGGGGCTTGTTTTGGTCTGGTTGTAAGAAGTCGTGGTTTTGCTGGACAAGTTACTGCGGCGTTTAGGTCTCTTGTAGGCGGAGAAATTCATGAATATACAGAAATGCTTGAGGATGCAAGAAAACAAGCAATAGACCGATTAACACAGAACGCTCATGCAATGGGGGCTAATGCAATAGTCATGTTTCGATTTGATTCAGGTGAAATTGGACAAAACATGAGTGAAATTGTAGCATACGGAACAGCAGTTGTAATTGAAAAGGTTGAGTAAATATGAAATGGATTTGGTATTATTTTTTATTTCAAATTTGTTTATTACTTCTCTTTTGGATTTTTTCCAAACGTAAAGATAGGCGTTATAAAGCAAATAATGATAACCTTTCAAAAGATTTTGAGCCCACGCAAGAAGTATTTATTGACCCAATTTCAAAGGTTTTAATAAGAGTCTATGTTAATCGCAAAAACGGTGAACGTAGATATATTGAAGAAAAAGGTGAAGAATAGAAGGCTGCGCTTGTTCAACAAACAGGTGCTTTACTTCAATAAGGAAGGTTGCTGAGGCAGCCTTTTTCTTATGGCACTAACGGGGCAGKTTAGTTKAACAATAAATGGACTGTTTCGGCAGTCCTTTTTCAGTTGTTGTTATAACTAAAGATAGGCTGTGGGATAAGTGGATGATAATCCTTTTAACCAATTTGCATCAATTTGGGGAATTTAAATGGGAAAAGCACCATATAAAACAATGAAAGGAGGAAGGTATAAAATGCAGATAATGAACGAATATTTCCGTGCGAATGCGAGTATGGTTTACATTATGACCAATAATGAAGTAATGAATCAAATCATTTCCTTTTACAGGGACATGAATGGAATGCTTACCTTTGTGGATTCCTACCCAACTTATGGTAGAGGTACTGGTACAAAGGAAGTCTCCACTGCAACGGCAAACGATGGTGTTGATCCCCTTGCGTCACAAGGAGCCCTAACTTTGTCCCGTGATGGACGTTTCCTTCTTGCAGTGAACGCAGGCAGCCATAGTATCAGCAGTTTTATCATTACTGACAGCGGTGCACCCGTTCTCGTGGATGTGAAGCCATCAGGAGGTACTCAGCCCAATACCGTAGATGTGTTTGGTAATCTTGTCTATGTTGCCAATGTAGGGAATGTGGCTAACAATTTCGCCTCCAATATCACTGGTTTTCGCATAGATAATAACGGACGCCTTACTCCTATTCCTGGATCCACCCATTCTCTCAGTACTTTCAATGCTCAGCCCGCTCAGGTTCTCTTCACTCGTGATGGTAGTAAAATCCTTGTATCCGAGCTTACTTCAAACCATCTCAGTGTATTCCATGTAAATCAAAATGGTACGGTTACAGAACCAATCGTTAATGATTCTTATGGTCAAGGACCATTGGGTGCTTATTTTCTATCCTCTGGAATCCTCTTAGTTACTGAAGCAGATTCAAATGCCCTGTCATCCTATTCAATGAGTACCGACGGGATCCTTCATGTGATCAGTGGCTCTGTACCAACTGGATATAAAACCGCATGCTGGGTTGTAACAACGAGGAATGAACGTTTTGCATATATTACCAATACCTTAAGCGGCACCATCTCCACCTACCTAATCGAACGCAATGGAGCACTTTCAGTTGTAAGGCATATTACCAGTACACCGCCAGGTACAGCTCCAGGACTGCCCATGGATGTTGGAGTGAGTAAAGATGGACGGCATTTTTACACTCTTAACGGAAATCAGGGCACAGTCTCCGTATTTACTATTCAAGATGATGGAAGTCTGGTTAGATTGCAGGTTGCTGCTTGGACCAACTTTCCATATTTAGGATCACAAGGGTTGGCTGTTCTTTGATTCTATTTGGTCCATCACATTTGATGGAGTAGAAAGTTTCTCTTAGTGTATGGGTCATCTTCAACTAACGGGGGCTTGAGTTCAAGAGGGTGAGTTGCTGCAACCCTCCTGTTTTCTTCCTTTCTATTAAAAAACATTCGCAAAAGTCAATCAAGAACGACGAACGTTCATAAATGTTTTTATAGACACATACCTTGGTTTTAAAAAGGGGGAATAAAAAGAACTCTCCCTTTCTATTTTTTGCATCTTCAATTTATCCCGAGCGATTATCGATATGCATGCCATTTAGAAACATCCGCTAACATTCCCGTACCGCCAACAACTAATACATGTCCCATTTTCACCAGCATCCCTTCCATTGAAAATCTATCACTTTACCTTCGTAAAGTAAAAAGTCTTCTTCAACTAACAAGTGCTACTCTTCATTATGAAGGGGAGCCATTCGAAGAGCAAAGGGTAGGATAAGTCCAAAATGTATATGCCATTTTTTTGAAGGTAGTCTGAAACTTTATTTCATTTTATCCGTATATTTTATTATCATAACAAGGAGGAATATCTATTGTACGATGTTGGTGGAAGCGGAGATTGGCTTTTCACAGTTGCTCCGATATTTATAGGAATTATTTTCGTTATCATTTTTATAGTAATAATAGTTAATTTATTCAGTGGTCTTAGCCAATGGAAGAAAAATGAGGAATCTCCTCGCTTATCGGTTCCTGCAATTGTAAAAATTAAACGAACGAATGTCACAAGGAATAGTCATCTTCACGAACATAATAACACTGTCCACTCGCATGGCTCATCTACGACTTATTTTACTACATTTGAATTTGAGAGTGGCGATCGATCAGAATTTCGTATTTCAGGCAAGGAGTTTGGTGTTCTTGCAGAAGGAGATATCGGCACTTTAACCTTTCAAGGAACAAGATATATTGATTTTACTAGGAAAAATTAGACTGACTGATAATGGATAACGCTTACGCTTTAAGGTAATAAAATTACATAATTTTATTTCCATTTAACATAGAACACAACTGAAATAATTGGCTTTGTTCAGTATCTGTTAGTACTGCCAAGATGAAAATATAGGATTTAATAGATAAGCTATTTTAATTAAACCTACATAAATTGGGGGATGAAGAATCATGAGTGAAAAAGGATGTATGAAATGTGGAAGCAATGATGCTGCTAAGAAGGACGTGGCAATGACTGGAACAGGATTGTCGAAAATGTTTGATGTCCAAAATAATCAATTTACAGTTGTGTATTGCAAGAAGTGCGGCTATTCGGAGTTTTATAATAGGCAATCATCAGCAGGCAGTAATCTGCTGGATCTATTCTTTGGTTGATCACGGCACGAGAAGAATCTCCTTTTTTAAAAAAAGGAGATTCTTGTTTTTTTCATTATGCATGACGTACATTACTTCTTCAAAATTCCTATACTATAAGACTTTGAATCTCAAGGGTTTCTACTTTATTGGTGTCATGTAGTAAGTATCTCTTTTATTTAAACTGCAGGCACATAACGAAATCATTTTTTTGTCTTAATTCATTCGGCTTTAATATTATTGGTTAATACTCCAATTTGACTTACTTTTACATCCACTGTGTCACCGGGTCTCATAAATACTTGTGGATTACGTTTAAGTCCGACTTCCCCGGGGGACCAGTTACAATTACGTCGCCTGGATAAAGCGTGGTGAAAGAAGAAATAAACAGGAGCCAAAATTACAATAACCCTTCTTTATGAAATGATAAGAAGACAAAAACAGTATGGAATTGCAACTCTCTGCGTTGGTGGAGGGCAGGGAATGGCACTGATGTCAGAGCTTGTATAATTCATCGATTGGATATTAGATTACGACAGCAATGAAATAGACGAGGTATTCAAATAAAGGATGTCTCCTTGTTCAAATAAACGGGTGAGTTAGCTGATGAACAAACACAAAAATAAACAATTATATTCAACGTTACATAAAAACAGTTAGCTAATAAGCAAGAAAAATAAAAAAAGCCTACTGTAGATTTAAAATAAAGTTTGATAATTTGTAAAAAGTTCGATGATTTATAAAAAAGATTGATAATTTAAATTAAGTTTGATCAAAAGTCATGTATCGATATACAGGATTTTGTTGTTCCACAATCGGGCCAGATTGTGGAACAACACCTTCATAGAAAATTTGATATCTAAATTAAAGTTTAGAAGAGTTTATGAGGGTTTGTACTTATACTATCGGGAGATTAGTTTAACAAGAACTGTAATTTCAAATATAAAAACACGGGGTTAAACTACCCCGTGTTAAATTACTTCTGTTTCTCTAACGCTAATTTCACCCCTTTTTGATAATATTGTGTCATCATCTCTTCAGGAACCATGCTTCCACCAGTCCCCCAAATGATATGTGTACCCTTACTCATCTTTTCCGTTAAACTATGCTTCTGTAAATAATCGATGCCCTCTTTACATAATTTACTTGGTCCTATCATGCCTGCAAGTGCAGAGGGTTCTAAATTGATCCCCTCTGTATCGACTAGTTCTTTTAGCAACTTATACAACTGTTCATCGCTAACCGTATAATTACCACTTAAAAAAGGTTCCATAGTTTTACCCACAAACCCAGATGGCTTTCCTACAGCAAGTCCATCCGCGTCTGTTACATTATCGATACCAACATCAAGTACAGAAATATTATCATGAAGTCCAGTCATTAAACCGAGTAACATACACGGTGAGTGGGTAGGTTCTGCAAAGAAACAGTGAACATGGTCTTGATACAATAATTTCAAACCAAAAGCTACGCCTCCAGGACCTCCACCTACTCCACATGGAAGGTAAACAAACAAAGGATGATTTTCATCTATTATTATCTCTAGCTCTTCTAATTGTTTCTTCAATCGAGATGCAGCCACTGCATATCCTAAAAATAGGTCGTGAGAATTTTCATCATCCACAAAATAACATGTTGGGTCACTATCTGCTTGGATTCGACCTTCCTCTACAGCTTTACTATAATCAGCATTATATTCAATAACTTTGACATTTTTGCTTCTAAGCAAGTCTTTTTTCCACTGTTTTGCATCAGCTGACATATGAACAGTAACATTAAAACCTAACTTTGCACTGATGATACCAATACTAAGTCCTAAATTTCCAGTCGAGCCTACTGCGATTGAATATTGTGAGAAAAGGGATCGAAACCTATCACTATCTAAAATCGAATAATCATCTTGAATCGTTAACAATTGATGTTGAAAAGCTAATTCTTCTGCATGTTTGAGAATTTCATAAATCCCGCCTCTTGCTTTAATAGATCCTGAGATAGGAAGGTGACTATCACATTTTAGTAATAATTCTCCTAATATAGGTTGTTGATAATCC
>NZ_JBFUIB010000191.1:0-6665 GCF_056402095.1 Peribacillus sp. P4_C12 | reverse complement strand
AAAAAATATCAATTAGTTTTTCATAAACCGTTTTTGGTATCTTTAATACCGGTTGATTATTTTTCATACTCCCCCCCTAATCTTACCAAAAAAGATCTTATTCCATCTGTTCTTTTATTGTATCAAGTTTAATACAATTTCAGAATCCGCTTTATTTAATTGTACATACTTGCTATGTTTACCTTTCGTCAATTTCAATATATTTTCACCAGAAATAACCCAAACATAGTAAACGACTATTTTATCCTCATTCTTTTCATCATTAAAATAAAAGATATAATCCGCTTTAGGACGATCTTTCTCCATTTTGGAATTTTCCCAGTTAATATTTTTTAATATTTCTTTTGTTTTTATAGTCTTTTCAATTTCTATACTTTCTTTATAAGCTTCAAATTTGTAGATTTTACCCTCACGCTTTTGAATCGAAATATGTTCTTGTTTATTTGAACATCCTACAGTTAACGCTAAAGATACTATGAAAAGTGCAAATAAAAATAGTCTCCATTTCATTAATTGTCATCCCCCTTACATGAATAGACTAATATCCAATATTTTCATTATACTAGTCTACCAGAAGAGTAATAGGAATGTGTATTTAAATGGCGACAAAAGAGTGCAGAACCATCTTTTCTTAAAGCAAAGAACTCCCAAGCTTTTACCTTGAGAGTTTCTGACTCTAATGTCCCATGTAAATAATAGACGTTGTTCACCCAAACCAAACCGTAAATAACTCATCATTTACACCCAGGTTGTACATATAATAGATCCCGAATACCGCGCTGACCACGCCTGTCAACCGAATGAGTGAGTGGTTCACTTTTATAGAAGAAGTACTTGTGACAAAGGGGATGCTTAAAATCGTTGTAAATAGAAGCATGTCCACACATGTACCAACTCCAAATATAATAATGTAAATGGCACCCTGCCATACTGAATCTATCGTACTCATCGTAAGAAGAACCATAGCTGCACTTCCGGCAAGTCCGTGGACAATCCCAACAAACATCGATTTCAAATAGGTAGCTTTTTCTTGCTCCCTAGCTGTTAAGCGCATGCCCTCTCTCCTTCTGCCAATCAAAAACATAAAACACCTTATAATAAGAGTCTATTAAAGATACAATACACAATCTTAGTCATTATCTAACACAATTACGTTATATAATATAACATATACCTAATTATATTAAATTTTCTGATAATTTCAAGTGTAAAAATGAAATAATTTGTAAATTAATATACACCTCTCGTTTTGAAAGTGCTTACCTAAAATTTGATAATATCCAAACAACCTTGATATAATTTCATGAGGAACTATTTTGCTAAAAAAGTAGTGAGAGGGGAATAAAAAAATGAGTTATGTGAAAAATCAACTTAAAGTTATGCGCGAAAATTTACTAAAAGAAATCGAGGGATTAAGTCCAGAGCTTATGGATGTGCAGCCGAAAGGGTTCAATAATACAATCCATTGGCATCTTGGACATGTCCTATCCGCAGCGGAAAAATTTTTATTGGACTCCCCAAATAACAGCAACTTGCCTGCTAATTACGGACAACTATTTGGATACGGTTCAAAACCAGCTGACTGGACAAGCGATATCCCTTCTGTTGAAGTTTTAAAGCAGCAGTTACAAGAACAACTTGGCCGGCTTCTTGAAATTCCGGAAGAAAGCTTGAACGAAAAAGTAGCACAACCGTTCAGAGAAATGGAAACAGTAGGAGAGTTTATTAACTTCGTAGTCCTACACGAGGCAAGTCACATTGGACAAATTCATGCGATGAAACTTCTCATCCAATCCTAACAAATAAACCACAAGCTGCCATTCCGATTTTTCGATAAAAACCGGAGTGGCAGAAATTCCTTGTTAAATAAATCTCGATTTACTTAACAAGGAACAACCTTGATATAATTAGAAGGACGTTTTTATATAATTACATATCATTCACAGGAGCAAAAAAAGGGGGAACTAGCATGAATCCATTACAGAAACGATTCTCACTAATTAGAGGGAAATTTTTCGAAAGAGCTATTGATTGTGTTACTCCTGAACTGGCAAGCATTCAGCCAGTAGGATTCAACAACACCATTCACTGGCATCTCGGCCATACGTTGTTCGTAACAGAAAAATTCTTGCTTGATCATCCGCAAGCAGGGAACTTGCCAGACAATTATGTTAATTTCTTTGCACAAGGTACAAGTCCGGCCGACTGGACAGACGCTGTTCCATCATTTAGTGTTTTAATTCAGCAATTTAAAGAACAGCTTGATCGCCTTCTGGCCATTCCTGAAGAACGCTTGAATGAAAAACTGGAGAAACCATTCAAAGGTTTTACAACTTATAGCGAAATGGTCAATCTTGCACTTTTCCACGAAACGTACCATATGGGCCAAATTCACGCGATGTTACGAGTGATTAACGCAGCCCAAAAATAATAGCCCCCGCTTTTCAAAGCGTGAGGCTTTTTTCATTAATACACATTAAACTTTGATAATCAAAGACCCCCATTTCAACTTTACATCATCTGGTTGTCCATATAATCGTTATAGGCTTTTTCAGCAGCGGCTTCTGAAGAAAATAAAGCATCATCATCTTCAATTGTATGAAATGTATCGTTCAGAAACAAAGCAACTGCATTAGGATCTTTTGGATGAGGGACAATTTCAGCTGCCCTTACATTCGAAACAGTTGGAACATGGGGGTTATTATAAATTACAAATACCTCGTCACCGACTTGTACTTCTTTCGCATTGATAATACCCATTGAATTCTTCCTTTCCTTTACAGATTTTCTTTAGTTTATGGAAAGGTGCTTAGAATTATTATATAAAATCACATTGCCAGCGACATAACAAAATAGGACTCCTTCGTGATCGAAGGAGTCTCCTTATTCATTTGAGCATATTCATCTTCTGCAAAAACTCAATCGGATGTTGTTTACGGAAAAATTCTCTTAACATATAGGCAACACCGTGTTCATCATTAGACCGGGTCACCCATTTCGCGACTTTCTTAACTTCCTGATCTGCGTTGCCCATGGCAACACCCAGACCAGATCCAGCAATCATCTCCATATCATCTAACCCGTCTCCAATCGAGACAATTTCACTTCTTTTTACCTTTAAATGATCTGCTAAATATAATACACCACTCCACTTTGATACACCCTTTGGAACAACCGTCAGCTTGTATCCTGGATGTAAGATAACATCAACCTCCGGGAACATATCCTTTATCAGTTTGAGCATATCTGTTTGGTCACTTTGCTCCGAAAAAATGATATCTATTTTTGTCGGAGCCATTGGCTTGTCAATTAGCTCTTCACTGATATCATCCACATAATTTTGAGCATATATATTTTGATCATTCAAATACATAACTGTTTTACCGAGCAAATTCTCTGGAAGGTTGACTCGATTGCCAAGCGAGTATTTTTCATGAATGAGTAGAATTTGGCAGGTAGTTTTTTCAAGCATTTGAACGAGCTCCACAGTCAATTCTTCTGAAATTCTTTTCACCAATATAGGCTTCTCAATTGATGCTCCAACAAAAGCTCCCTGCTGAGCAACGATCATCGGATTTATTTTTAGGGCTTTGGCCGCTTTTTTTGCAGAGTGATAGTTTCTTGACGTCACAAGCGCAACATGGACACCTTTTTGGTGCACATAATCAATTGCTTCTTTAGTTGATTTATTTAAACGGCCATTCGACTGGAGCAATGTTCCGTCAATATTAATCGCAAGTAGACGATATACCATGTTGATCTCCCCCATCTATAATATCCTCTTTCAAATTTATGACTAAAATTTGAAGAGTAGAACAAATAGAAGTTCAGAGTACCTTACACTCGATTTGCACTAACTTTTCCGACAAAAAAACTCCCTACCATAAAGGCAGGGAGTTTTCAACAGCTTACTACTGTTGTTCAGGCAGACCATATAAATCTTCAAGCGGCTTCATGATAATTTTATTAAGGTCAGCAATGACCATGCTCATCCTTTGTTCCGCTTCCATCAATTTTGAGATGGTTGGGTTTTGTTGAACAAGCTGTACTGTTTTTTGTGCTTGCTCCACCTCTTCCGGAGCGATCTCCTGCCCCATCATTTGCTTTTGTTGCAAAGACATCTGCAAATTTCGAAAGTTTTCAAACATTCCTTTTGTTGCTTCATCCGAATTGACGATTTCATATAAGCGTTGCAAGTCTGCATATTCATTACTTGCTCGAATTGCCTTTTCCATTTCATATGCTGCATCGTATACGTTACTCATGGTTTTCCCCTCCCAGTAATCATTGTATTCCTACACCTTTACCACTATAACAAATCCCTTTGATAATTACACGTCATCCTAATAAAACAGTTACAAAACCTTGGAATAAACCGATGATTCCTCCAAGCAATGCTCCAAGGTATGTGATCATTGACAATTCCTTCTTAGTGATGGAAACGACCATTTCCTCAAGTCGCGAAACGGAAAATGAGGCCACCTGTTCTTCCACAATATCATCCAAATGAAGCTTTTGGAACAGCGGCTGAAAGTGATTAATTAAATAGTCGGCACCTTTTTCCACAAGAATTGGGACCCCTTTTTCCACAATCGTATCAGAGAAATTGGCAGTCAACTCACGAACTGGTTTTTCCATGATAGTAGCAACTGGTATCATTTCTGTCGTTTTTTCGGTAATAAACTGTCTTATCGTTTCTTTCCCAATCAAGCC
Source organism: Peribacillus sp. P4_C12 (assembly GCF_056402095.1). Lineage (NCBI taxonomy): Bacteria > Bacillati > Bacillota > Bacilli > Caryophanales > Bacillaceae > Peribacillus > Peribacillus sp. P4_C12. Next base: position 1,952 of record NZ_JBFUIB010000191.1, on the reverse strand, counting down.
TTCTACTTTCATAACATCCCATTTCTCGAGGTTTTCCCACTCTTTTACCATCATCACTGACAATATATCAATAGTTCGTGATTGTTCAAAAAATTTAATGATCTCCGGCTGAATTTTATCAATTAACTTTTCATTCCCGATAAACATCTGAATTAAATTGATCAATTTACCCCGTTCCTTGAAAAAATCATCCAACATGTCTTCAAGGCGACCCTTTCCTTCTACACTGTTAAAATATTCTTTTCCTTTTGTTAAGATGAATCGAGAAATATCCGGGATCGACTCCACTGCTTTTTGCTGAATGTGCAATGGGACGATGTCCTGTAAGCTCTTGCCGCTATTTTCGCCCAACCATGTTTCGTATTTACCAAGAACTAAAGTCTGTAATTGCTGTTCTAACGAGAAGGAAGAATTCTTCATTCCCAATTGTTCAAGTAATTGAGCTGTACTTTTTTCAATGGACAACGCTTTCTTTACTTCTGCCTGAACGAAAATTTTCATATTCTGTATAGAGGCATCATTGATAACCTTACTTTGAATGCTTTCAGGTGTGATTAAATGTTCAACGACCAATTTACCTAACTGACTGGCTAACTCATCTTGCCGCTTAGGAATTAAACCTGGTGTCAATGGTAGCTGTTTCCCGAAAATATAGATTGGTTTATAAGGTCTAAACAGCATCCGGATAGCCAATAAATTAGTGAACCCTCCAATTACAGCACCTACAACAACCATAAACAGTATTTTTACCCAAAACTCATCCATGAGGATTTCTCCTTTTGTTGCTTGAAATAAAGGCTTAATGACACGTTCTAATTGGAAAAACATAGAATGTGTTATCCACTTTTGCCCATCATTTAATTATAAAAGGATATCAAACTTAGTGCAAACGGGGAATTATAATGAATCTTAAATTTCAAAAAATATTCATTACGGTAAATCCTGCAATCACTAGAAAGAAGGCACTACTGTTCATCGAAGAAAAATTATTCGAGGCGTGGGATCTTCAATATGGGGAACCCCTTACGCTTATGGCGGGATGCCGTTCCGTTCCTGTACTCGTCCAACCATTCCCTTCATCCCAGCCAACAATAAAGCTTTCATTTGATACAAACCAAATTTTATCCCTGCCTGCTTTTTCAGACCCCATTTCCGTTACCTTCCATGCGGAGGATAGATCAATAAATATAGGGCCGTTCTTTGCTGCACTCATCAATCAACTTCCCTTGAAAGATGGGACATTTGGGGAGATGGAAAAATTTTATCAGGAGATGAAATCCTACTGTCATCAACAAGGCTTCTCCTTCTTTTTAGTAGGAATACAGTCTCTAAAAGAAGGCGTAGTGGAAGGATATTGGCCAGGGCAAAATGGGTGGCAAACCCTTACTCTACCTATCCCTAATGTGTTTTATAATCGGATTCATTCGCGCAGAATGGAAGAATCGCCAACCTTCGATCTGTTTACAAATGAACTAAAATCATATTCAATCCCGATGTTTAATGGGAGGTTTCTTTCTAAGTTCGATGTACATGAGCTTCTTCTCTTAGAAAATGAACTGCTTTCAAATCTGCCTGATACCATACTTTTTAACGAGAAGGAAGCCTTCTTTACATTTTTAGAGAACCATTCTGTTATCTATTTAAAGCCTTCTTCCGGCAGTCAAGGAAGGAATATTTGCAGGTTAACACAAGTAGATGGAAAATGGAAAATCGAGCAAACCGGTCATATACAAAATGTGCATATTGCGGATACGAATGAAAAGTTGTATAACGCCTTGAAAAAATTCTGCAGAAAACAAGCCTACATCCTTCAAAAGGGGATTTCCTTGTTTGAAATCGATCAGAGAAAAGTTGATTTCCGAATCCTTCTTCATCAAAACGAGCAGTTTCAATGGAAAGTTACCTCCATGGTTGCCCGGATAGGAGATCCAGGTAATATCGTTTCCAATCTT
>NZ_JBFUIB010000190.1:0-6681 GCF_056402095.1 Peribacillus sp. P4_C12 | reverse complement strand
AGTTGCGGCAAGAAGGCAGGCAATCAAGGCTGAGCAGCTGGGTGCAGACGCAGTGATGGTAGTTGGTCAGGAGGGCGGAGGACATTTAGGACGCGATGATATCGGAACTTCTGTATTAATTCCTCAAGTGGTAGACTCCGTGAAAATTCCAGTCATCGCCTCAGGTGGATTCGGTGATGGACGCGGGTTGATGGCGGCGTTGGCACTCGGAGCCGAAGGGATTGAAATGGGCACCAGGTTCATTGCAGTAAAAGAATGTGTTCATGCCCATGAATTATACAAAAATGCCTTGGTTTCCGGTACAGAAAATGATACCGTTGTCATTAAGCGGTCTATTGGTGCACCAGCCCGTGTTATTGCAAATGGTTGGACTGATAAAATTCTTGAAATAGAAAAGGAAGACGGCGGATATGAGCAACTGCAGAATTACATAAGTGGAAAAGCAAACCAGCGTTATATCCATGATGGAGTTGAAGGTGAAGGATATGCTTGGGCTGGACAAGTAATGGGTCTGATTCATGATGTACCAACGACGGCTGAGCTATTCAGTCGGATTATCAGCCAAGCAGAGGCAATTCGCTCAAAATGGGCAGACTGATAATAGTCTCCCAAGCAACAGGAATAACTATCTAGAAGGAGCGTGTAAGCATGGATTATCAGTATCCAATGGATCTTGATTGGTCAACGGAAGAAATCGTCGATGTTATTAAATTTTTTGAAGCAGTCGAAAAGGCATATGAAAGTAAAATACAAAAAGAAGCTTTTATGAAAGCATATCGAAGGTTTAAGGAAATAGTCCCCGGCAAAGCGGATGAAAAAAAATATACAGATGAGTTTGAGTCTGTCAGCGACTATTCCGCATATCTTGTTATTAAGAAAGCAAAAGAAATCGAAGACGATGACTGGATACGAATGAAATAATAAAAATATTATTTTTAGAAAACTCCATTGACTTCATGAATAGATTGTTTTAACATAATAATCAAGAAATGATAAAGGCAATGACGAAGAAGAGTACCTTAATGCTGTTCTGCAGAGAGCCAGTGGTTGCTGAAAACTGGTGAACAAATTTAAGCGAATGGACTTCCGAGCCCCAAACCGAAACGGATTGACGGAGTAGGCTTTGGCGATTATCTCATCGTTAATGGAGATAGGCATATTATATTTATAATGCCGTAAAGTGAGCTTATTAAGCTAAYTAAGGTGGTACCACGGGTTCCTCGTCCTTTGGATGAGGGCCCTTTTTGTGTTTTTTAAAAATGGATAATTAAATCTATGAATAAGAGTAGTAATCTTTTTAGAGTCGTCACAGAGAGCCGGAATAGGTGGAAACCGGTACGATATAAGAAGGTGAATGGACTTATGAGTGGTTTCTTGAAATAAGTAGGGAAACTCGGCTTCCACCGTTAATGGGTTTGGCAAGAAATGTCTAATTTCTTGCTTGAGAGGGAAAAATAATATGTTTTTCCAACTTGAGGTGGCACCGCGGTATACCGTCCTCTGCAGACACATAATTTGTGTTTGCAGGGGGCTTTTTTTATGCATTTACAATTTTTGTGAAGATGAACTGGAGAAAGATTTTAGAGAAAAAATATAAACACAACTCCGAATATGTTTGCCTAAAGGTATAGCAATCGGAAGTTTTCTTTATTGGATTCAAAATTAGGAGGTAATTTTAGATGAATCATTTGGATGAAAAAAAGATACTCCGTTTCAAAATGGAAACGATTGAAGGGGATATTCATACACCGATTGCCATTTTTCAAAAATTGGATGATGAAAAGAAGTTTTTATTGGAAAGTTCGAATTCACATCATGATAATGGTCGCTACTCCTATCTAGGATCAAACCCATATTTGGAGGTGACGTCATTAGGTAATCAAGTATATGTGAAGGATTCTAATACAGGTGAGAAACTCGTAAGGAACATCAATATCATTGAATTTCTAAAAAATCAATTGTTGGTAGAAATAGAAGATTCCCCAGTTCATCTTCCGCCATTTAATGGTGGGGCAATCGGGTATATGGGCTATGATATTATTCGTCTTTATGAAAACATCGGTCCGGTGCCACCTGATTCTCTTCAAATGCCGGATGCTCATTTCCTTTTCTTTAAGGAACTGTATATATTTGATCATGTACTTCAAAAGATTCATCTTTTGACTGCGGAAGAGGAAAGCGAAAAAAGCTTAATGGGAATGAAGGAGAAAATCAATCGGCCTAGTAAACCGTCAAAGGATATATCGTCAGAATCTTTAGAATTTAATTCTAATTTCAGCCAGGATGAATTCGAGAAAATGGTACTTGAAGTAAAGGAAGCGATTGTAGCAGGTGAAGTTTTCCAAGTCGTCTTGTCACAAAGGTTTCAGGCCGACTTTGATGGAGAGCCTTTCGATGCTTACCGCCGTCTCCGCTTAGCCAACCCATCTCCCTATATGTTTTATATCGAATTTGGTGACTATACTATTATAGGTTCCTCCCCTGAAAGTTTGATCAGTGTTTCAGCAGGAATGGTTCATGTTAACCCCATTGCCGGTACACGACCAAGAGGGAAGACGGATGAAGAAGATAAAGGCATGGAAAAAAGCCTGCTGATGGATGAAAAAGAACTCGCTGAACATAGAATGCTTGTTGATCTCGGAAGAAATGATCTTGGGAGGGTTTGTGAAATAGGCTCAATCCACCTTACCGAGGAAATGGAAATTCAAAGATATCAACATGTCATGCATATTGCCTCAAAGATTAGCGGAGAACTTAAGGAAGGATTCACTAGTTTAGATGCATTAACGGTATGTCTTCCTGCAGGTACTGTCTCAGGAGCCCCTAAAATTAGGGCAATGGAGTTGATTAACGAACTTGAAAATTGTAAACGCGGGATCTATTCAGGGGCGATAGGATTTATCGGTTTTGGTGGAGATCTAGATATGGCTCTTGCAATCCGGACGATGATCATAAAAGATGGCAGTGCGTATGTACAGGCCGGAGCAGGAATTATATATGATTCAGATCCAAAAACAGAATATGAGGAAACACAAAATAAAGCACGAGCGCTCATGGAGGTTAACACAAAATGATTTTATTAATTGATAACTATGACTCGTTTACTTATAACCTTTATCAATATTTAGGGGAAGTAGAAAAAGAAATCATCGTGAAAAGAAATGACGAAATCACCATTGCTGAAATTGAGGAAATGAATCCAAAGGCAATCGTTATTTCACCAGGGCCAGGCCGTCCAGAAAATGCTGGAATTAGCATGGAAATCATACGTTCTTTTTATAAGAAGCTTCCGCTTTTAGGTATTTGCCTTGGTCATCAGGCTATTGGTGCAACCTTTGGGGCAAATGTGATTGGGGCCAAATATATCATGCACGGCAAAACATCGGTTATCGAACATGACGGAACAGGGGTATTTGTCAATCAGAATCCACAATTTCCAGTGATGCGTTACCATTCCTTGGTAGTTGAAAGGGAAAGCTTACCTAATGAATTAACTGTTACGGCGAGCGCAGTGGATGATGGAGAAATCATGGCTTTAAAACATCAAGATTATCCGCTTTACGGTTTACAGTTCCACCCTGAATCTATTGGAACGAAAATCGGTAAGGAACTATTACATGAATTTTATAAGATTGCCGAGACATATCAATTAGAGAAGAAAGAATCCATTTTATAATCACAAAAAACAATTGGGGGAGTTAGTAGTGAAGGAGTATTTAGAAAAGTTAGCAGAGCGTCAAACATTGACGGAAGATGAGATGAGTATAGCAGCCCAAGCGTTATTTTCTACAGATATTACGGAAAGCGAGATGGCGGCTTTCATTATTGCTCTAAAAGCAAAAGGTGAAACGGCAGGTGAAATTGCAAGCCTTGTCCGAGTCATGAGAAAAGAAGCAAGAAGTGTGAAAACAAACTGCCTTAATGTGATGGATAATTGCGGAACTGGTGGAGATGGCTCACAAAGCTTCAATATTAGTACCGCTTCAGCCTTCGTGCTGGCTGGTGCAGGTGTTAAGGTTGCCAAACATGGAAACCGCAGCATTTCAAGTAAAACAGGAAGTGCAGATGTTTTGGAAGAGCTCGGGGTTAATTTGTTCTTAGAACCAGAAATGATGAAAGAACTGTTAGAGGAAAATGGAATCACTTTCTTATTTGCCCCTTCTGTTCACCCTAATATTGCCCGAATCATGAAAGTGAGAAAAGAATTGAAAATCCCGACAATATTTAATCTGATAGGACCATTAACGAATCCCGTTCAGCTTGATACACAATTATTAGGTATTAACCGCCGTGATATGCTCGAGCTATTTGCAGAAGTACTTCATAAATTAGGCAGAACACGTGCGGTTGTCATCAATGGTGCAGGTTTTATGGATGAAGCCAGCCTACAGGGAGAAAATTCACTCGTGCTTCTGGAGCAAGGGGATATTATCCCTTTTACACTCCATCCTGAGGAAGTGGATTTGCCGATTTACGGAAATGACGCAATCCGTGGCGGTGATGCAAAAGAAAATGCTGATATTATGCTCCGCCTCTTAAAAGGTGAAAAAGGTGCATATCGTGACACCGTTTTATTGAATGCAGGTTTGGGTTTATACGCCCATGGAACGGCAGCAACGATCAAAAAAGGAATTACCTTGGCGGAAGAAAGTCTGGACAGCGGATCGGCTCTTGAAAAATTAGAAAATCTAATTGCCTATGGCAACAGAAATAAGGTGGTAATGTAAATGGATAATATTTTAACGAAAATTATTGAACAGAAAAAAGTAGAAGTAGCACGGTTAAAAGAAATGGGTTTAGATGATGGGGAAATGATCAATACAGTCAGACCTTCTCTTGTAGAAAAATTGAAAACGGCGAAATCAATCGCGGTTATCGCGGAAATTAAACGCGCATCCCCATCAAAAGGAGACATTAAAATGAATGTCGATCCAATCGAGCAGGCTCTTTCTTACGAAAAAGGTGGAGCCGCAGCCATATCGATATTGACGGATGAGGTTTTCTTTAAAGGGTCAATTGCCGATTTAAAAAACGTGAGCCAGGCTATACAAATTCCAAGGTTATGTAAAGATTTCATCATTGATGAAATCCAAATTGACCGTGCCTATCAAGCTGGTGCGACTATCATTCTATTAATTGTGGCAGCTCTTTCAAAAGAACGCCTTCATGATTTATATCAATATGCAAAACATAAAGGGCTTGATGTATTAACAGAAGTCCATGATGAAGCCGAGTTAAAACAAGCACTTGAGCTTAATGCAGAGCTGATAGGTATTAACAATCGAAATTTAAAAACATTCGAAGTGGATTTGGCGGTTACGGAACGACTTGCGAAGCTACTTGATCCAAAACGTCACATCATTATCAGTGAAAGTGGAATCAAGACAAAAGAAGACGTACAGCGTGTGAGGAAAGCAGGGGCGAGGGGCATTTTAGTTGGAGAAACATTAATGATATCACCTAACCTTCCAAATACGATGGCAGAACTGCAAATGAGTTTATAAGGAGATTAATATGTTTGTAAAAATTTGTGGGATAAAGACATTAGCAGCGGCTCAGACAGCTGTAACATTCGGTGCAGACTTTATTGGGTTCATTTTTGCGGAAAGTAGCCGGAAAGTTCATCCGGAAATAGTATGTGAAATAGCTGGGAATCTCCCTGCACACGTAAAAAAAGTCGGAGTGTTTGCTAATCAAACCGAACAAGAAGTGATACGAAGTGCTGAAATTGCCGGATTGGATTATATTCAGCTGCATGGTAACGAGTCTGCCAGTTTTGCTGAGAGAATGCCTCTCCCGGTTATTAAGGCCTTTGCCATCAAGTCAGAGAAAGATCTTGAAAGCCTTCACGATTATCCGGCTGATTTTCTACTAGTAGATCTTCCTAAAGGAAATTCTGGTAAGGGAATGACTTTGGATTGGGATATGCTTCGTAAAGCGGGCTTACCAAAGGAGAAAATTTTTCTAGCTGGAGGATTGACTTCAGAAAATGTCGGAAAAGCGATTACTGCCGTATCACCATTCGCAGTTGACGTAGCGAGTGGTGTCGAAACAAATGGATTAAAGGATGCTGCAAAAATAAAAGCTTTTATTACTAAGGCGAAAAATACAGCCGGAAAAGAGGAATAAATAGATGAGTACTTATACACAGCCCGACCAAACTGGTCATTTTGGAGCATATGGTGGCCGTTTCGTTCCGGAAACCTTAATGGCGGCAATAACAGAGCTTGAAGAAGTATATGAACAATCAAAAAAAGATCCAGAATTCCAAAAGCAACTGAATTATTACCTTACTCAATATATTGGTCGTGAAACGCCCCTTTATTTTTCAGAAAATTTAACGAAACTTGCTGGTGGTGCCGATATTTATCTGAAGCGTGAGGACCTAAATCATACGGGTGCCCATAAAATCAATAATACGATTGGTCAGGCTTTGTTGACACAAAAAATGGGTAAGAAAAAAGTCATTGCCGAAACAGGTGCAGGACAGCATGGAGTGGCAACGGCGACAGTTTGTGCTTTGCTGAAGTTAGAGTGCATCATTTTTATGGGAGAGGAAGATATCAGGAGACAGAAATTAAATGTTTTCCGGATGGAACTTCTGGGTGCCAAGGTCATATCTGTATCACAAGGAAGCGGGACACTAAAGGATGCAGTCAATGAGGCGTTACGGTACTGGGT
>NZ_JBFUIB010000189.1:0-6745 GCF_056402095.1 Peribacillus sp. P4_C12 | reverse complement strand
TGTTTCTTTTCCATAAAAAAGAGCAGCCGGCATGATTTTACCCATTGTTCCAGAATAAATATATGATTTAGAATCGCCAGGCTTCTGTGAAAAGGAAGGTTCGCCATTTAAAAACAGTTTATAAAAAAGGTCATATTCATCCCGCATTTGGACAAGTCCCGAAACTGCCGCTCTCATTCCTGAAGAATTTACTTCTTCGTCAGGAACGGTAAGGAGGATAAGATTAATAGGCCATTGTTCGAAAATAGCTTTTTCTATTATTGACATATGAAGGGCAAGCCCCATTTTCATATCCATTGTTCCTCTGCCAAACAAATATTCTCCTGATTCAAGATCATCACATGCTTCATTTGGCAACTCGGCTTTTCGCGTACGAAGTGCCTTCGTGAGTTCTTCCGGGTAAAATGCAAGAGGTTCTAAATCACCATATTCTTCAGTTTGGACCGTATCAAAATGGCTTATCAATACAACGGTATCTTTTACCTTTGGATTTCTGTAAAAGGCTGTGACATAGTTTCTCCCCAGGTCCACTTCATGAAGGGATACGTAATTAGGATTTTGTTGGAAGTATTCAATTTCGTATAATTTATCTCTCAATCTATACGCAAAATTCCGTTCTCCATCTGTGAGTGTCCGGCTGTCCCAACTAACAAGTTCACATAACAGATTTCGAAGTGTTTCTTTTGATCCCCATAATAAATGGCTCATTAAATATCACCTCTTTCAATTTAAATAAAATCTGGAATTTATTTTTTTCAAGGTTTGAAAACTTATCCCTTTAATTTGGATTAAAAACGCAGGGACAAGCAGCTAAGGCCTCCATCTTGTTTTTGAAACTCTGTCATCTCTAATTCAATTGTTTTATAGCCTGCCTCTTCAATTTGTCGCTTTGTCTTCTCATATCCTTTCGGTATGATAAGGGAACCATTTACTAAAATGYAGTTAGCGGTGTATTCTTCTTCTTCTTCTGGAACGATAATTTTTTTATATTGATCAAATTCAGGATGATTAATAAATTCGCCTGCAACAATAATAGCGTTGTTACCAAGGTAAGCAATGCCTGTTTTTAAATGGAAAAATTTCTGCAGTGGAACAATCGTTGCTTGATAACCTTCTGATTCTACTATTTCTTTTAGTTGGCGTGGTCCTTCCTCGTTTGTACGTTCAGAAATACCAATATAGAAATGATTTTCAATTTGAAGAATATCCCCTCCATCTAATGTTCCAGGTGTTTTTATGTAGTTGAATTTTTCATAAAAATCCTTTAACACAGATTCTATTTCTACTATTTCTCCATTCCTTGTATCTGCTCCCGGGCTCGTAATAACAGCGAATTCTGGAGTTAAGACCGCTGCATCTTCAACAAATGTTGAATCAGGAAATTCTTCACTTTTTGCAAACATGTAACGGAGACACCACAGCTTTTCAAAGCCTCTACATAACTTTCATGCTGTTTTAGTAATAACTCATAATCCGGAGTTCCTAAATTGGATGTTGTTAGTCCATTTACATAACTTTTGCTTGGTAATTTTACAATTACATTTTTGTACATTGATAATTCCCCCTCACTCTTTCCTTAAATGTTCTTGACTGATAGATGCTTCTCTTGGATGTTTAATAATTACTCGTTTTATGGGCTTATTCATAGATGAACGATAAATTATAATCTCCTCCTTTTCCGCATAATGGAATTATATTTCTTAAAATGGAAATTTTATTAAATTATAAATTTTAAAATGGTATAATGTCAATATATTAAGAATTTTCTGAAATCATCCCTTAAAGAATGGTGGTATATACATGCAAACAATTGATAGGGCTATGAATGTAGTTAAAATGCTGGTATCTAAATCATCAGAAAACGGTTTATCTATTACAGAACTCTCTCAGGAATGTGATCTTCCGATTGGTTCCATTCATCGTGTATTAAAAGCCATGAGTAAGCACGGTTTAATTAAGCAGGATGAGCAATCTAAACGATACGGATTAGGAGATATTTGGATGGAATATGGCCTAAAAATGTATGACACATTGGATTATATTAGTATAATAAGGCCAGAATTAGAAAGGCTTATGCATAAAGTAGAGGAAAGCGTATTTCTTTACCGTCCGATGGGATTGGAATCCCTTATTATTGAACGGATTGATAGTGAAAGAAATCCTATTCGAGTCTATGATCAACTTGGTTCACGGATACCCTTTCATGTCGGTGCTGCCAATAAGGTGATGCTTGCCTACATGCCAGAAAAACAGGCAAAAAAAGTTATTGATACCCTTTTACCTGAAAAGGAAAAAATAGAGTTTTTAGAAGTTTTAAAGGATATGAATTCCAAAGGATATGGGATTAGTCACAGTGAAAGAACTGAAGGGACGTCTTCCGTCGCTGCCCCAATTTTGAATTTTTTTGGAGAAGTGTCAGGTGCCATAAGTATTGGTTTTGTAAGTTTTAATTTGACACCTGAAAGACTCAATATCCTCGTTAAAAATGTGTTGGAAACGAGTCAAAGCATGTCTGCAAAATTGGGATATAACGGGTCTGAACATACGAAGGCAATGAATCGTTCTTTCTAAATCATGGTATTTTATTTAAAGAAGTAAGTAATCGAGGAGTATAAAGAAAAAATACAAAAAAATTATTTCAGGCTACTTTATCTCTGTTTTCTTGAGACTGAAGTAGTCTAATTTCATTGGTATGCTTTTTATTTCATTTTACCTGATTGTTACTTCGCATCTCTCTAAAGTTCCCCCTTTTAGACTGACACTAGGTTGTCCTCTAACAACAGACCAACAGGATATATTTATAGTTTAAATCGTTTTCAGATTGTGAACTTTATGTCATAACTTTTTATTTTTTTCAATCACCATTCTTCATACTTCAAACATATAATATATACAAAGGAAAAACCGGGGGTATCAACATGCAAGACAATTTACATGGATCGCAAATGAATGAGGTTGAAAAGTTTGATGAATGGGTGAAAAAGTTTTTTCTGGACCCGGAAACAAGTGCGTTGGATCATCAACTATTTTCAATTGATATATACGAAAGTGAAGATGAGTATATGGTGGAAGCGGTTTTAGAAAATCATGATGTTAAAGATATTAAAGTATGCCTAAGTGATAATGAGTTATCGATCATCGTTGACGATAATCATAAACCCTTTCTTGAAAATAAAGCGGATACATTACCCACACAGAGGAAAATCCCCTTCCCCTTTTCAATTTGCTCACGTAGGATTACCGCGGAATTTTCAAATCCGTTATTGGTGATTCGCATCCATAAGTTTTCCCCCGGAAAAACAGCTGACGATATTAATATTGAGTAGTTTTCTTTCTTCATAATAAAAAGAATGGCTAAGGAAGCTGCCTGCTTCCTTAGCCATTCTTTTTTTATCTTGATTAGCCCGCAAAGTAAAATGAAGTTCGACTTCCTTTTTGTGTAGAAATGACTTGAAGCTGGGCATCGATTCGTTCCTTTAATTCTGGAACGTGAGAAATTATGCCAACCAATCTTCCGGTGCTCTGTATATCCATTAATGCTTCAATCGCATGGTCGAGTGATTCAGGGTCAAGCGTACCGAAACCTTCATCAATGAACATGGTCTCAAGTGATATGCCACCTGCATTCTGCTGGACAACATCAGCAAGCCCTAGAGCAAGTGCAAGCGACGCCTTAAAGCTTTCGCCTCCTGAAAGCGTTTTGACATGCCGTTCCTGGCCCGTATATTGATCATATACAGATAACTCCAGACCGCTTTGAATATTCCTTCGCGTTGGGTCCAGTTTCCGTAAAAGCTGATAACGACCGCTAGTCATCTTCAACAATCTTAGATTGGCTTCTTTTAGGATATCATCTAAAAAGGCCGCCAATACATACCGTTCAAAAGTAATACGGAAGGAGTTTTGACCTTTAGAAATCTCGGACAGATGACCAACGATACTGTACCTTTCATCTAGACTTTTCTGCTCTTCCCTAATTAGCTCCAGTTTTCGTTCAATTTCTTCGTTTATTTGCTTGTCAGCCAGTAATTCATTCTGATTTCTGCGTAACAATTCCAATTCACGATCTATGAATTCAAAAGTCTTTTTCAACCCTTCAAGGTCCGGCTTGACCACATCTTTTAATTTCATTTCCAAATCATGAAATAGACTTAGAACGCTTTGCCAACTTTGATTGTATTGCAGAACTTGACTCTCTATATATTCGAGAGCCGATTCTGACTTTTTGGCTGTTGTATATTCTTTATAATTGGCAAATCCTTGTTTGGTCATATCCGTAATCAACTTTTCCCGTTCCTCTGTTAATTCACGATTTAAGGCTTTTATATTTCCAGTTAGTGATTCTTTTTTCGCATTGATGCCCGACTCTTTTTCTTTAACCATTTGAAGATTTTTTCGTGCTTCTTCTAATGCAATTTGTAAACGTTTCTGCGTTTTGACGGCCGCTTGATATGCTGCATTATATTCTTCCTCAGTCCTGATTCCTTCTGGCATAGAATCGGTTAATCCTTTAAGCTTTGTAGAATTTTCAATATACCTGGTTTTGACTTGATCTTCTACTTCTTCTAAAGATATTCTATTCGCTTTTAGGTGGACTGCTTTCTCTTTTAATTCAAGCAACCTTCTTTCCAATTCACTAAACGCGGCCTTCTTAAGCCTCAATATCCGTAACTTTTCTTGCAGCTCTTTTCCTTTTTGCTCGAACTGATTCAAGTAAGCATCAATTTGATCTARAGAAAGCTGTGGCAAACCCTGTTGTAAGTCAGCCAATTTTTCTTGAGAGGACTCTATTAGTGCATTGAACTTAGATTCCGCTTGATAATATTCACTTTCAGCTTGACTTTTTTGTTGATCTGCAGACTTCAGATTGTTTTCCTGCTGTTTTAATTCCATATCCGCTGGCATCTCATCATGCATTTTGGCGGGTTTAGGATGACTCACCGATCCGCACACAGGACAATTTTCACCAGTGTGCAACATGGACGCTAGCATCCCTGCTTGACCAGCGCGCCACTTTTCATTAAGAGCCTCTAGTTTTTCCTTTTCCTGAAGCTGAATTTTAAGAAGCTCTTGGTACCGGTTATTCTTTTCATCTAACACCCGCTTTGTGCCCTGTGATTCTGAAAGAACATCTTGAAGCTTTTTCATTTCTAATAACAAATGCTGATTTTTTTCGACTTCTCTTTCCATATCACTATAAAGAAAGGCTGCATTTTCCGCTTCTGATTTTTCAAGACCAACTTTTTCTGCTTCCGCTTCAATTGCACTATGCTCTGATACATTTTTTTCACGAAGCTGCTTACTAGTCTGCCACTCTTTTTCATCTAAAAGAACTTGCGCTTTTAAACTCGCATATGTCATCACAGCATCTTTTACCTGCTCAAGTTGATGCACATTTCGAACCGCCCGTTCCCTTTCGTCTTCCTTCAATAATTCCTGTTCATAGGAATCTTGTTTCTTAATCCGCTCATCCATTAACTTCTCTTCCTGCTCACTTAATTTTTGAAGTTCTGTAGTTACATCTTGTACTTGTTTACCAATTCGCAAATAATATTGCTCTTGCTTTTCTAGAGAAGCCGCTTTGTGCGCCATTTTAATTTGTTCTTTTACTTCATCTATTTCAGGTTTTTTCGCTTCAAGGATCTCTTTTTCCCTTCTCAGCCTTTCTTTTTCAGTAAACCTATTTAACAAATCCACCGCTTTTGAAAGCTCTTGGTTAACTTGATCTCGAGCTTCTTGCTTTTCCTGTATTTGCTTGCTAACATACTGACTTCTTTCTGTTGCTGCCGAAATAACAGAATGTAAGAGCGGCAAAATCTGTTGTTCATTTGGCTCTTCTGCCTCCAAATGTTCCTGCAGTCCTTCATGATTACCCGGCTTGATTCCTTTCATTAATTCAATTCGCCGCTGTGCACTTCTTTCACTTTTCTTTTTAAGAATTGAAGCTTCTTCTTTTAATTTTTCTTCTATTCGTTTATAAAGTTCGGTATGAAATAATTTCTGAAGTATCTGTTCTTTATCCTTACTGTCGGATGTTAACAGTTTTCTAAATTCATTCTGAGGAATCATCAGAATTTGCCGAAACTGATTGGCATCAAGTCCAATAAGTAATTTGATTTTCTCTTCAACCTCGCGTACATTGGCACCTAGCAGTTTTTTTCCTTCTGGCAACAGCTCATATAATTCAGCTTTCGCACCAACTGTCGTCGTGCCATCGCCCGATTTCTTCTTTCGTTCCTGTTGTGGTGAACGAGTTACCAAATATGTTTTTCCACGCAGTGTAAATTGTAGCGAGACTTCCGTCAACATATCATCTTCGGCAAATTGACTTCGTAAATCTTGCCCACTTCGATCTTCACCACTTGCTTTTCCATATATCGCAAAGCTAATCCCGTCAAAAATCGTTGTTTTCCCTGCACCCGTCTTTCCAGAAATGACAAACATAGTTCTTTCTCCTAGGGTATTAAAATCAATAGTTTCTCTTCCGGCATATGGGCCGAATGCCTGCATCGTTAAAATATGAGGTCTCATTTTAAAGCCTCCTCTTTCTTCACAGCTTCAATTACCGAAACCATCAAATCTTGCTTTTGAGAATCAAAGTCTCGATCTGTCATCTCTTGGTAAAACGTTTCAAACAAATCCAATTCGGACTTTCGTTCATCCTTTACAGAAGAAAAGGATTTTTTTCTTCTCAGGTCAGCCAAATCCCATTTCCGCTCTAGGTGAAGTACGTTCGGGTAGACCT